>NZ_WPCD01000047.1:0-18907 GCF_009741955.1 Halogeometricum sp. CBA1124
CCGACGGCGGCGTCGCGGTGCGACTCGCGGACGTGCGCCACGTCGCTGTACGCCGCGCCGTTCGGCGACGGGAGTGCGGACGTGCCGACGGCGGCGCACCCGGCGAGGGCGGCGACGCCGGCGAGCGAGTCGGTCGGTGCGACCACGTCGACGCCACGGCGGCCGTCCGCCGTCGGTCCGCCGCGACTGTACGCGCTCACCTCCCCGTCGGGCGCGACGGCGCCGCGCGAGGACCCCTCGGGCGGTGGCAGGCGCCGTCACGCTCCCTCTGGCCGGTGGTCCGGTCGAGCACGACGCCCGAGGCGGTCACCTCGACGCGAGGACGGGCGTCGACGTGCGGCGCCGTCCGTTCGGGCACGTCGAGGACGAGGTAGTACTCGCCCGACGGGAGCGTCGCGCCGAGGTACTCGACGTTGCGAGCCTCGGTTGTGACCCGTCGGGACGTCTCCACCAGTTCGGGACCGTCGCGCGCGAGGCGGTACAGTTCGAGGTTCAGGTCGTGCGGGAAGCGCGACCCGTTCCACGTCAGCCACACGCCGCGTCGGCGGGCCACCGCGGCCCGTTCGGGGCGGGGAACACGCGGTTCCGGACGGCGTCGCCGAACCGGTGGCGGCCGTCGCCCGTCGGCGAGAGGTCACCGCGCCAGTGGCTCTGCGCGAAATTGCCCGCGGAGGCGACGACGACGACGCCGTCGTCGCGGAGGTCCGAGAGGGCGGCCGAGACGCGGGCGGACCCGTCGTCGGGCGTCCGCGGCGAGTTGAACGGGGCGACGACCACGTCCACGTCGCGGTCGGCGAACCACGTCACCGCGTCCTCGACGTCCGCCGGCGAGTGCGCGACGGCGAGGTGGAGGGTCGCGTCCGGAGCGAGTTCGGCGACGGAGACGGCGACGGCCGTTCCGTGGCGGTTCGCGCCGCCGTTGGCCACGCCCGCCGAGTCGGCGAACGACCGGGCAGCGGCGACGTGCCCGGCGAGAGCGCGATGGTCGGCGTCGAACCCGGTGACGTCGAGGACCCCCACGTCGCGCCCGCACCGGTGACGCCGCGCCGGTGGACGGTGGCGATAGCGGGCGGGACGCTCACGTTCTCGGCGTCGACGCGCGGACGCCCGTCCGACCCCCGTCGGCGAGCGTCGGCGGCCACGGGGCGCCGCCGAGGACCGACGGCCAGACGACGAGGACGCCGACGCCGACGAGCAGACAGCCGACCAGCGCGCGGTGTGCCAGTCGTCGCAGTCCCGCCATCGCTCACGTCCACCTCCGGGTGCGACGCCGCTCAGAACACATCTCGCAGTATCTCCGAGTACCGCACGCTCAGTTCGTCTCGGAAGGGGTACGTCCGGTGCAGCGTCCAGTCGTCGTCCCACGCGACGTAGTCGGCGGCGTCGTCGGCGAGGTGGTCGCCGACGCCTGCGGCCGGAACGGCCCCCTCGCGCACGAACAGTTGGGCCGCCGCCTCCGGTCGCGTCAGCCAGTTCACGAGGCGAAGCGCCGCCATCGGGTTCGGCGCGTCCGTCGGGACGAGGTGGTAGTAGCACTTGTAGACGCTGCCCTCGTCCGGGACGGCGTAGTCGACGGCGACTCCGCGCTCGAACCGGGCCCGGTACACCGCCGGCTGCCACATCGTCCCCACGACTGCCTCGCCCGACTGGAACTGGCGGACGACCTCGTCGCGGTACGCCATCGTCACGTCCCGGTCGCGCAACCGTTCGAGGGCGCCGCGGATGGCGTCCCAGTCGTCGGGGTCCCTCGGATCCTGCCCGGTGTGCAGGGCGGCTATCTGCGGGAGGTCGTAGTAGCCGCCCCCCAGCACGACCCGCCCCGCGAACTCCTCGTCCCAGAGCACGTCCCACGAGTCGGGAGGGTCGTCGAACGCCTCGGTGTCGTAGGCGAGCGTCGTGAGGACCGCTTCGGTCGGCACGCCGTACGTCTTCCCGTCGCGGCGGTGGACGCCCTCGCGGAATCGCTCGGGGACGTTCTCCCACGCGGGCATCCGCTCGACGGGGAGCGGTTCGACGAAGCCGTTCTCGACACCCGCGTCGAGCCATCCCGGTCTGGCGTCCACCACGTCGATGGCTCGCGTCGGTCCCGGAGTGGACGCGAGGGGGTTCCCGAGGCGGTCCGCGACGGGGTCGATGACGTGGTCGTGGATGGGGTTCAACACCGGACTCAGTGGGTCGGTCGCCTCCGAGTGGTGGTCCCAGCGGACGGGGTCGCCCCAGTTCCGCAGGGAGACGACGCGGTCCGCCGCGAACCGGTCTTGCGCCCACGAGAGCCACCGCTCGTACACCGACCGGAGGACGATTCGGTCGGCGTCCGTCTGCGGCGGCCACGAGGAGACGGACGACGGCGGGGGAGCGTCGTCGCTCCCGAGACAGCCGGTCAGCGCGGAGACGGCCCCCGCGCCGACGCCGCCGAGGAACGCGCGGCGCGACAGCGAGGACCCCTCGCACCGACCGGAGGCGCACGAGTCGCGAGGTGGAGGGCTTCGTGACATACACGTCCGACGTATCGGTCCGGGTGAATAACCGTTGGCTA
Organism: Halogeometricum sp. CBA1124; assembly: GCF_009741955.1. Lineage (NCBI taxonomy): Archaea > Methanobacteriati > Methanobacteriota > Halobacteria > Halobacteriales > Haloferacaceae > Halogeometricum > Halogeometricum sp. CBA1124. The sequence continues at coordinate 2,537 of NZ_WPCD01000047.1, forward strand.
CTGTAAGCGGCGGTTTACATCACCGAAACGTTGAAATATTCGGTTCTGACTCCGGTCCGTCACGCGGTGCGACCAGGCACCGACGCGAAGCTACTCGTGGGCGCGGACGTAGCCGCTGTCGCGTCGGACTGCGAACCCGAGCAACACGGCCCAGTCGAGGAGCCGCCCCACGCGTTCGGTCCACACGTCGCGCCAGTTCTCCGCGGCGCGGTGGTGTTCCCAGACGGGCACCCGGTCCTCGAACCTCTCGAACACCTCGGCGACCGTCTTGGGGTCGTCGTCGAGGAGCGCCACCACGTCCGAGGCGCCGTAGACGCGGCGGTGGAAGGCGTCCCGCAGGTGCGCTTCGGTGGGGTCGGTCCGCCGGCGGACGAAACTCCCGTCGTCCGTCTCGTCGGCCAACTCCACCGCGCGCAGGAACGTGAGCCACGTGCGGGCCACGTCCCGGCTCTCGAAGTCGAGCCGGCGTATCAGGCGGGCGCAACAGTCGTCTTCGGACCCCGGGACGAGCGGAACCGCGCGCTGTGCGTCCGCGACGAAGTCGAGCGTCGCCGGCGGTTCCGGAACGAGTTTGAACTTCATCCGCTCACGACTCGACGCCGAACGACTCCGCGAGGAGGTCCTCGTTCGTCTCGCCGAAGACGCGCGTCGGCCCGTCCACCACGTCGACGGTGACCTTCGCGGGCGCGAACACCGTCTCGGGGATGTCGTAGAAGTCCCAGTCGGCGTCCTCGAATATCTGTTCGAACGGCGTGCCGTACTCGTCGGCGGCCGTCGATGGCACGTCGGCGAAGTGCTCGGAGTCCTCCGTGACCGTGAGGTGGACTTCGCCGCCGTACGCGAGGGCGTCGTTCGTCCGACCCATCGCCACGCCCTCGTCGTAACTGACGGGCGCGACGGGGGCCGAGCCGATGGCCGACAGTATCTTCCGGGGGTCGTAGCCGAGTTCGAAGAGACGGAAGACGGCGAGTTCGGGCGCGCGCGCCGCCGTCGAGACGCTCCCGGCCATCGACCCGGTGGCGTACGTCGGCAGGAAGACGCCGCTGGGTTCGACGCCCGCCTTCTCGGCGACGTGTTCGGCCACCTCGTCGCCCGGCAGTTCGATGCTCTCGATTCCGAGGACGGTCAGGTCGAACTCGTCGAAGTACTCGACCTGGTGGAACTCGTCCTCCTCGGCGACGAGGGCGCGGGCGGGTCCGGAGCCGAGGCCCTCGAAGCCGGACTCGAAGGCGAGTTCCCACCCGGCCTTCTGCGAGCACAGGAGGGCGAGTGCGGGGTGGTCGGTCTGGAGTTCGACGCGCGGGCGGGGCGCACCCGCCACCTCGTCCATCTCGGCCTGAACCGTCGCGAGGCCGGCCGTCTCTATCTCCGCGAGGAGCAGTCCGGCCTCGATGCCGCCCTCGGCGTTCACGCCGAAGTCGAGGGCCGTCGCCCCCGAGTCGAGTTCGTACACGTCTATCCGGAGTTCGTCGGCGAAGTCGATGGCCTCGTCCACGAGTTCGATGGCCATGCGATTGATGGAGTCCATGGACGCGGATTGGTCGTCGTCTCGTAAAGACGTTGGTAGTCCGAGAACGGCGTGCGTCGGTGTCTCACGAGGGGAGGCCGACGCTCACCGGTCGCGCGTCCGTTTAGCCTCGCGCCCGAGGTGTTCCTCCACGGCGGTCACCTTGTCCTCCGCCGTCTGCGCCGACGCCCGCTTGTCGTCTATCTTCAGGAACGTGCTCACCCTGTCGCCCTCGACGGCCTTGTGCGCGGCGGCAACGGCGTCGAGCACCGTGTCGACGTCCTCGGCCTCTATCACCGTCCCCATCGGGTTCGTCTCGTAGGAGACGTCGAAGTCGTCCAGCGCGGCGACGGCCTTCGCGACTTCGCCCGACATGCTGTCCTCGACGACCGGTGCGACGCTCAGCATCGCGATGACTGTCATACGAGCCCCCTCGCACGCCGGCGAAATAGTCGTACCGTCGGTGCGCGTCGACTGCCGCCACCGTCGGCGGGCGTCGCCGACCCACGCCACGTCCTCGCCGGTGCTGTTTTTCGTGCTCCCCGTCGTACCGTTCTCTATGTCTCTCCCCTCGCTAACTGCGGTGCCGCGCGTCGAACGGGGCGTCTCCCTCCTCCGAGCGCTGGTGCACGAGGTTCGAACCGAGAAGCTCACGTTCATGGCCGGCAGCATCGCCTACCACGCGTTCGTCTCGTTGCTCCCGCTGTTCTTGCTGCTCCTCGCCGTCGCCGCCACGCTCGGTAACCAGACGCTGGACGACAGCGTCCGGACGCTGGCGGGCGTCGTCCTCACCGAGGGGACCCGCGACGAGTTCTTCGCCGAGGCGACGGCCGCCAGCCAGTCGGCGGGCGTGTCCCTGTTCGGCGGCGTGGTCCTCCTGTGGGGGACGCTCCGCATCTTCCGCGGCCTCGACACGGCGTTCTCCGACATCTACGAGTCGGAGGCGTCGAACACGTTCGGCGACCAACTCGGCGACGGCGTCCTCGTCCTCGTCACGTTCGCCGCCGTCCTCGTCGTCGGCTCCGTCGTCGACGACGCCGTCGCCCGCCTCGTCGCCGGGAACGTCGGGTGGGCGGTGAGTCGCCTGTTCCTGATTCTCGGGTTGGCGTTCGCGCTCTATCCCATGTACTACGTCTTCCCCGACACCGACGTCGGCTTCCTCGAAGTGGTCCCGGGCACGCTCACCGCCGCCGTGGGACTCACCGTCTTCGAGTCGCTGTTCGGCGTCTACACCACCTACTCCAGCGCGTCGCCCGAACGGAGCGTCGTCGCAGGCATCCTCGTCCTCCTGACGTGGCTCTACTTCAGCGGTCTCGTCGTCCTCCTCGGTGCCGCCGTCAACGCCGTCCTCTCGAACCGGAGTCGAGACGTGAACGTCGACCCGGTGTTCGGCGGCATCCCGCCCGAGGAGAAGCGCCACAACGGGGTCGAACGGGACGAACTCGTCGCGGCCGTCGAGACGCTCGGACGGCACCTCCGCGACGCCGAGGACGTCGCCGTCACCGTGGACGGCGAGGAGATTCCGATTCCGGTCCCGGACCGCGTCGTCACCGACACCGAGTCGCTCCGCTTCCTCCCGGGCGGGGCCGTCAGCGTCGAACTGCGGTGGTCGCCTCGCGACGAGTGACCCACGTGGCGGAGAGTGTGCGGTGACGACGGGCGAGGGCGGAGCGACTACGCTTAAGCCCTCAGCGAGCGTCTCTCCGTCATGGCAACGAACTCCCGAGCGACGGCGACGACCGAGACTGCGAGAACCGACCGACCGACCCGTCCCGCCACGATAGACCGCGTGCCGGCGGTCACCGACCCCGCGACGAGTGCGACGACGGCGTCCCGCGCCATCCCCCAACTCACGGATGTCCGAAACCGCCGACTGGCCGACGGCTACTTCGGCGAGTCGTTCCTCGTCTGGCGCTGCCTCGACTGCGGCGAGACGGGGTCGCTGGACGCGTTCCCCGCGTACTGCCCGGACTGCCGCGGCGACCGCGAGTCGCTGTTCTACTGGGTCGAAGACTGACCGCCGACGGCCGGCCGAGCGCCCGTGTTTCTCTCACCTCCCGCCCTCTCCCGGTGTCCGCTCCTCGGCGCGCCACGACGCGAGCGTCTCGTGGACGCCGAGGACGAGTGCGGGGACGACGACCATGAACAGGTGCTCTTCGAGAGGGATGCCGAACAGTTCGACGCCGGTTCGGAGCGGGATGGCGAAGACGCCGACTTCGAGCGTGTACCAGTCCCAGAGGTAGGCGACGGGGTAGACGGCCGCGACGGTCACGGCGGCGCGTCGGAGGGCGTTCGCGCGGGCCAGCAGACCGAACGCGACGGCGCCGAACGCCACCTCGGTCGCGAGGTAGGTGTAGCCGCCGAGGACGCCGATGTCCGGGAGCGGAACGGCGGCCAGCGGTCTGAACCAGACCGCAATCAGCAGTAGCGCGAGGAAGACGTACGTTCCGCGGACGAGGAGCATCGTCGCCAGCCTCGGCGACGCGCCACGGGCGGCGACGGCGACCAGTCCGAACGCGACGGCGGCGACAAGCGCGAACGGTGGGAACAGGCCGTCGCCCGTCAGGAGGAGGACGGCGACCATCCCGGCGCGAGGAGGGCGTGGGCGAACCGGCGGGCGCGCCGCGGTCCGAGGACGACGGCGACGGTGCGCTTGTCGATGCTCGCGTCGTAGTCGTGGTCCTTCGCGTCGTCTATCACCTTCACGCCGGTGAGGAGGACGAAGAACACGAACGCGTACGCCAGCGGTTCGGGCGCGAGCGCCGCCGTCTGGACGTAGTAGCCGCCGACGATGGCGAGGGCGACGCCGAACGGGTAGCCGGCGGTGGCGGTGACGGGGTTCGTGTCCAACTGCGGCGCGTGGAGGTAGCCGACGAACCACGTCGCAGGGTGACGAGGACGGCACCGACGCCGACCATCTGCCAGAGGGCCACGAGACACAGGAGGAAGCCGACGCCCGCGGCGACGAGTCCGACCCGGCATCCGCGTCTCGTCATCGGGTGGTCGTCGTCCTCGCCGCGGACGTAGAAGTCCACCAACCCGTCCTTCACGTGCGCGGTGTAGACGGCGCAGAACATCGCCGCCACGTGGACGAACGCCGGGCCGAACGCGACGCGTCCGGCCACGACGGCGCCGAACAGCGAGGACGCGAGTGGCGGCAACATGAACACTGGATGCACCTGCGACGCCAGCGCCCTCGCAGCGTGTCCCGGTCCCGCCCCCCGGCGAGAGAGAGCCATACGTTCGCATGGGATGCCCGATAGTTAAGTTACGTTGCGTTACGAAACAATGTGTTCTACGGGTGAATTTCCCGTTAGACGACTTGGGGGCGCACGTTCGAGACGCGAGTCGGACCCACCGTCCGGCCGCGCGAACGCGAACGGCTTTTTCGGACCGGTGCCGAACGCTCGGTATGTACCTCTCACATCCGGTGCGGCGGATGCGCGACGACCCGTTCGCCGACCAGACGGCGACGCTCGTGGTCGAACTCGACGCGGCCGAACGGTCGGACCTCGACGCGACGCTGGACGAGGTGGACGGCGCCTTCGAACGCGAACTCCAACTGGGCTCGTACCTGGTCTCGATGCCCGAGACGCAGGTGGACGCGTTCTGCGAGATGGACGGGCTCGCGCGCGTCGAGACGGCGAACACGCTCGGGTTGGCCATCGACGACGGCGAGTAGACGCCCCCGGCGTGCCGTCACAGGACTACGCCGGCGACGAGGAGGGGGAGTCCGAGGGCGATAGCGCCGCCCACGAGGCGAGCGTAGCGCTCCTGCTTCCGCCTCGCGCCCCGTGGGTCGTCCTCCCACTCCCGCGACGAGACGTAGTTGTGCGCGCGGTGCGGGAACAGCGTCGGATACGCGCCGACGAGAAGGAGGAACAGCCCGCCGAAGACGAACGCCGGTTCCACGGCCGGTCGAACGCGGACGCTGCTGATAAAGGTGCGGCACCCAATCCCGCGACGGGACGAGACGCGCCGCTCGGGGGGTGAGTTTCGGAGAAGTGCGCTGGCTGGGAGTTCACCGAGCGAAGCGAGGTGAACGTCGGCGAGGCTCCGCCTCACCGGGATTTGAACCGTGCCGAGACGGTTTCCTCACTGCGTTCGGAACTGCGTCTCGTCGGGTTCAGAATCCCACCGTATCCGCAAACGCTCGAAAACGGAGGTACGAGCGACAGGAGTCGCTCGCGGGACCGTTTTCCAGAGAAGTGCGCTGGCTGGGAGTTCACCGAGCGAAGCGAGGTGAACGTCGACGAGGCTCCGCCTCACCGGGATTCGAACCACGGTCGTTCCACTCCCTGATTCAAATCCCAGGGGCTTACACACCGAAACTCACGAGTACCGCGGCGCGACGAGACGCGCCGCTCACAGTGTGAGTTTCGAGAGAAGTGCGCTGGCTGGGATTTGAACCCAGGTTGTGACCATGGCAAGGTCACGTGATACCACTACACTACCAGCGCGCGTCGTCGACGCGTCCGAATCGCGTCACTCGATTCGATGCGACGACGGTACAAATAACACACGAATTCGAGCCTCGCGTGCGCGCGAAGGACTCAATTTCGGACCCACTTCACGACGGCGTCGCCGACGGCGCCGACGAGCATGAGGAACGACCCGACGATGAACAGCCAGACGCCGAGTCGTTTCAGCGCCTCGTACAGGAACATGATGCTCCCGACGAAGAAGAGGACGTTGCCGAGGATGCCCAGCGTCGTGTGAATCCACTCGTACTCCTCGAAGAAGGCTCTCAAGACGTCTTCGTACATGCCGTGTTCGCACCTTCCCGTGTCACCGTCGGTCCGGCGGTTTGAACTGCGTTGTGGCAGTTTCGGGGCGTCGGGGTCGCCGGCGAAGTCGGAGCGACGTTCGCACCGGGCGGAGACGCACCGCTCGACGAGAGGAGGTTCGGAAAAGTGCGCTGGCTGGGAGTTCACCTCGCTTCGCTCGGTGAACGTCGGTGAGGCTTCGCCTCACCGGGATTCGAACCACGGTCGCTCCACTCCCTGATTCAAATCTCAGGGGCTTACACATCGAAACTCACGAGTACCGCGGCGCGACGAGACGCGCCGCTCGCAGTGTGAGTTTCGAGAGAAGTGCGCTGGCTGGGATTTGAACCCAGGTTGTGACCATGGCAAGGTCACGTGATACCACTACACTACCAGCGCGTGTCGCGGTCTGTAACTGCATTACTTCGTAACGCGAGGTCGATTGATAAGACTTGCGAATCGGAGCAAATCGGGAGATGGCGTGGGGACGAACCCCACGGCCGACGACGGAAACCGGTCGGTGAACGAGAACGACGGACGGCGGCGTGGACCCTAATCACGACGGGGCAATCGCTATCCAGACGTGTCCTCTACGGGAGCGTATGAATCTGGAAACCCGCGTCCGCGAACTGGTCGGAGACGGTGACGCCGAGGCGGCGAACCAACTGATTCGGGCGGCCATCAGTTGCGGCAACGACGCCGACTACCGGTTCGAGGACGGGCGGATTCGCGTCTCCCACCCGGCGTACGTGGGGACGCACGAGGTACACCGGCGACCCATCGGCGGCGTTCGTATCGTCTCCCGCGGCGAGTATCGGTTCGTGGGCGAGTCCGGCAGCGTGGCCGTCGAACTGGAGGCGGTGAACTCGCAGGCGGTGCAGTTCGGTCGCGAGCACGTCTCCGAGTCGGCGCTGGCGGACGCGGAGGGGCCGTCGACGACGGACGGCCGGGGCGAACTCGTCCCCTCTCGGTAACGCGCCGAGCGTCCGACCGGGCGGCGAACCGTGGTGACGAACCACACGGTTGCGCGAGCGCGAATCTCCCGTTCGCGAGGGTGTTACGCTCTCACAACGCCAGCTATCATTCGCTACCCTTTTAGGGAGGCATCCGGTACAAGCGATACAGTCTAGACGCGACGATGAAGGGACCGGTATGACACTCAGCGTACTCGTACCGTCCTCCCTCGTCCGGGAAGCCGAGGACAAACGCGAGGCGACTCGCAAACTCGGCTACGTCGCCCGCGCGGCGACGGTGTTTCGGGCGGACCGACTCGTCGTCTTCCCCGACCGGGAAGGCGAACGTCGGCTGGGAGGAACGTTCGTCGAGACGGTGTTGCGATACGCCGCCACGCCACCCTACCTCCGAAAGGAGGTGTGGGGGCACCGCGACGAACTGGAGTACGTGGGCGTCCTTCCGCCCCTCCTCGTCTCGTCTACGACCGGCTCCGAACCGGACGGTTCGGGGTCGTTACAACAGGGAATCGTGACCGAGGTCGGACCTGACGGCCGCGTTCGGGTCAATTGCGGACTGCAACACCCGATCTCCCTCTACACCCCATCGGATATGGCGGTGTCGGAGGGGGAGCGCGTCGCCATCAGGATCTCTTCGCGAGAACCGGTCCGTGCGCGGATCGTCGACGAGCCCGTTCCGGGCTTCGACGTGTCCCGTTCGGACCTCGAGGAAGCGCTCGACCGCGCCGACGCGGGCGTCACCATCGCGACGTCTCGCTTCGGCGAGTCGCTGACGGTGCCGAAACTGGCGGATCTCTCCCCCCGTCTCGAACGGGACGGAGCGACCGTCGTCTTCGGCTCGCCCGGTCGTGGGCTTCCGGACATCCTCGGCGTCGACGCCGAGGAAGTCACAGTCGAACCCTCCGACGGTCCGGGGTTCGACCTCTGGCTCAATACGATTCCGCGACAGGGCAGCGAGGTGGTGCGAACCGAGGAAGCGATGTTCGCCTCCCTCGCGTCCCTGACACTCACGGAGTGAACACATGCCACAACCAAGCAGACCACGTAAGGGTTCGATGGCCTACAGCCCGCGCCAGCGCGCGGCAAAAGAGGTCCCCCCGCATCCGGTCGTGGCCCGACGACGACGGGTCCCCCGGACTGCAGGGGTTCGCTGGCTACAAGGCAGGGATGACCCAAGTGATGATGGTCAACGACGAAGCCAACTCCCCCCAGGAAGGGATGGAGGAGGCCGTTCCGGTGACCGTCGTCGAGACCCCGCCGATGCGAGCTGTAGCCGTTCGAGCCTACGAAGATACGCCGTACGGTGCGAAGCCGCTGACGGAAGTGTGGACGTCGGAGTTCGTCGAGAACCTCGACCGAACGCTCGACCTTCCGTCCGAGGACACGTTCGATGACGACGCAGACGACCTCCGTGCCGCCGTCGAGGCGGGCGAGGTCGACGACGTGCGCGTCATCACGCACACGGTCCCGGCTTCGATGAAGAACATCCCCAAGAAGAAGCCCGACGTGATGGAGACTCGCGTCGGCGGTGGCTCCCTGCAGGAGCGCTCGGACTTCGCCCTCGACCTCGTCGAAGAGGGGGGCGAACACTCGATGTCCGACGTGTTCCGCGCGGGCGAGTACCTCGACGCCGCGGGCGTCACGAAGGGGAAAGGAACGCAGGGCCCCGTCAAGCGGTGGGGCGTCCAGAAGCGGAAGGGCAAGCACGCCCGTCAGGCTGGCGGCGCCGCATCGGTAACCTCGGCCCGTGGAACCCCTCCCGCGTCCGTTCGACCGTCCCGCAACTCGGTCAGACCGGCTACCACCAGCGGACCGAACTCAACAAGCGCCTCATCGACATCGGCGACGGCGACGACGCCTCCGTCGACGGCGGCTTCGTCGGCTACGGCGAGGTCGACGGCCCGTACGCGCTCCTGAAGGGTTCGCTCCCGGGGCCGGACAAGCGGCTGCTGCGGTTCCGCCCGGCCATCCGGCCGAACGACCAACCGCGCCTCGACCCCGAGGTGCGCTTCGTCTCTACCGCATCGAACCAAGGATAAACCATGCAGGCAACAATCCGAGACCTGAACGGCGACGACGCCGGTACGCTCGACCTCCCCGAGGTGTTCGAGACGACGTACCGTCCGGACCTCATCAAGCGTGCCGTCCTCGCCGCGCAGGCAAACCGAAAACAGGCGTACGGAGCGACCCCTACGCGGGGATGCGAACCCCGGCAGAGTCGCTGGGGAGCGGTCGCGGCATGTCTCACGACCCGCGTGAGAACGGTCGCGCCCGCCGCGTTCCCCACGCCGTCAGCGGCCGGAAGGCGCACCCGCCGAAGGCCGAGAAGGACCTGGGGAAGGAGATAAACGACAAGGAGCGCAAACTCGCCGTCCGCTCGGCGCTCGCCGCCACGACGGACGTCGACCTGGTCGCCGAACGCGGCCACCGCTTCGACGAGGACCTCGAACTCCCCCTCGTCGTCTCCGACGACTTCGAGGACCTCGTGAAGACGAAGGAGGTCGTCGACCTCCTGCAGTCGCTCGGCGTCTACGACGACATCGAGCGCTCCGAGGACAACAAGAAGGTTCGCGCCGGACAGGGCAAGGCGCGCGGACGCAAGTACAAGCGTCCCAAGTCCATCCTGTTCGTGACGAGTTCGGAGCCGTCGAAGGCGGCTCGGAACCTCGCGGGCGTCGACGTCGCCACCGCGGCGAACGTCAACGCCGAGGACCTCGCGCCCGGCACGCACGCCGGTCGCCTCACCGTCTTCACCGAGAGCGCCATAGAGGAGGTGGCCGACCGATGAGCGTCGTACACCACCCCCTCGTCACGGAGAAGGCGATGAACCAGATGGACTTCGACAACAAGCTCCAGTTCATCGTCGACCTCGACGCCACGAAACCCGAAATCGTCGAGGAACTCCAGTCGCGCTACGAGGTGTCCATCGAGAAGGTGAACACGCAGGTCACCCCGAAGGGCACCAAGAAAGCAACCGTCCGTCTGAGCGAGGACGACGACGCGCAGGAAGTCGCCTCGCGCATCGGGGTGTTCTAACAATGGGACGACGAATTCAGGGCCAGCGTCGTGGTCGCGGGTCGCCCACGTTCCGGGCGCGTCGCACCGCTACAAGGCCGAACTCTCGCACAAGAAGGCTGAATCGGAAGACACGGTCTCCGGGACGGTCGTCGACATCGAACACGACCCCGCCCGCAGCGCGCCGGTGGCCGCCGTCGAGTTCGACGACGGCGACCAGCGTCTCGTCCTCGCACCCGAGGGCATCGCGGTCGGCGACCAGATTCAGGTCGGCGTCTCCGCGGAGATCAAACCCGGGAACACGCTCCCGCTCGCCGAAATCCCCGAGGGGGTTCCGGTGTGTAACGTCGAACGGCAGGTCGGTGACGGCGGCAAGTTCGCTCGCGCGTCGGGCACGAGCGCGCAGCTGCTCACCCACGACCGGCACGTCGCCGTCGTGAAGCTCCCGTCCGGCGAGGTCAAGCGCCTCAACCCGCAGTGCCGCGCCACCATCGGCGTCGTCGCCGGCGGTGGCCGAACGGAGAAGCCGTTCGTCAAGGCAGGGAAGAAGCACCACAAGATGCGCGCACGCGGTATCAAGTGGCCGCGAGTTCGCGGCGTCGCCATGAACGCGGTGGACCACCCGTTCGGTGGCGGCGGCCGCCAACACCCCGGCCGCCCGAAGTCCGTCTCGCGCAACGCACCGCCGGGCCGCAAGGTCGGCGACATCGCCTCGAAGCGCACCGGTCGCGGTGGCAAAGGAGGTAACTGAACATGAGCTCGGAATACCGAACCGGCCGTGAAGGTGAGGAGTTCACCTACCGCGGTCACACGCTCGACGAGTTGCAGGAGATGGAGCTCGACGAGGTCGTAGAACTGTTGCCCGCACGACAGCGGCGAAGCATCAACCGAGGGCTGACGCTCCAGAAGGAGAAGCTCCTCGAGGCGGTCCGCGAGGCGGACCCCGAGGAGACGGCCAACTCGCCCATCCGGACGCACCTCCGCGACATGCCCATCCTGCCGTCGTTCGTCGACAAGACGTTCGCCGTCTACAACGGGCAGTCGTTCGAGCGCGTCCGCGTCCAACCCGAGATGATCGGACACTATCTCGGCGAGTTCCAGTTGACCCGTAACTCGGTCGAACACGGGCAGGCCGGTATCGGTGCGACCCGGTCCTCGAAGTTCGTACCGCTCAAGTAAATCATGGGAATCAACTACAGCGTCGAGGCCGACCCGGACACCACCGCCAAGGGGATGCTCCGTGACCGGCCCATCAGCCTGAAGCACAGCAAGGCCATCTCGCGCGAGATAAAGGGCATGACCGTCGAGGACGCCGAAGACTACCTCGACGCCGTCATCGAGGGCGAGCGCTCCGTTCCGTTCCGCCAGCACAACACCGGCGTCGGACACCGGTCCGACATCGACGGCTGGGACGCGGGTCGCTACCCCGAGAAGGCGTCGAAAGCGTTCCTCGAACTCCTGCAGAACGTCGCGTCCAACGCCGACGAGGACGGATTCGACGGTCGCTCGATGGAGATCATGCACGTCGCCGCGCACAAGGTCGGAGAACGACCCGGTCGTAAACCCCGAGCGTTCGGGAGTGCAGACCCCTTCAACACCACGCTCTGTGACGTCGAACTCATCATCGAGGAGGTCGAGGAGTAATGGCTGACGAACACCAGTTCATCGAGAACGGGCTGCAGCGCTCGCAGATCGACGAGTTCTTCGCGGACGAACTCGGTCGCGCGGGCTACGGCGGCATGGACGTCGCCAAGACGCCGATGGGCACGCAGATAGTGCTCAAGGCGGAGAAGCCCGGGATGGTCATCGGCAAGGGTGGGAAGAACATCCGCAAGGTGACCAAGGAACTCGAAGAGCGCTTCGACCTCGACGACCCGCAGATCGACGTGCAGGAGGTCGACGAACCCGACCTCAACGCGCGCATCGTCGCGGACCGTCTGGCGAACGCCTTGGAACGCGGCTGGTACTTCCGCAAGGCGGGCCACACGACCATCGACCGCATCATGGACGCCGGCGCCCTCGGCGCCGAAATCGTCCTCGCGGGGAAGGTCACGGGCGCCCGCTCGCGCGTGGAGAAGTTCAACCGCGGCTACATCAAGCACAACGGCGAACCCGCCCAGGAAGTCGTCGACGAGGGGCAGGGCGTCGCCGTGATGAAGCTCGGCACCATCGGCGTGAACGTGAAGATCATCCCGCCGGGAGCCAAGCTTCCCGACGACTTCGAGATCGAGGAAGACGCCGAGGTCGAACCGGTCGAGCAGGCCGTCGAGAGCGAGGGCGTCGAGGAACTCCTCGAGGACGAACCCGAGGAGGTTCCGGACGTCTCGAAGGACGCCGACGACGTCGAAGTCCCCGACGAGGAACCCTCCGAGGTCATCGACGAGGAGATCGTCGAGGAAGTCGTCGAGGAGTCAGGCGACGTGGCGTCGCGCTCCGAGAGCGCCGAGCCCGCACCGGAAGAAGAGCCCGTCGAGACGGGCGACGTCGAAGACGACGACGCCCAGCCCGACGAGTTCGAGGAGGAGGCCGACGAACCCGAACTCGACGAAGAGGTCGAGGCCGAAGCCGAGGACCTCGTCGCCGAGATGGAGGCGGCCGACGAAGAAGACGACGAAGCCGACGAGGAAACGGAGGAGTAATACATGGCAATCCTCTACGCCGAAGAGATTCGCGACATGACGCCCGCAGAGCGCGAGGCGGAAGTCGAGGAACTGGAGACCGAACTCCTCAACGCGAAGGCCGTCCAGGCCGCCGGTGGCGCGCCGGACAACCCCGGCCGCGTCAGCGAACTGAGGCGAACCATCGCTCGGATCAAGACGATCCAGCAAGAAGAAGGCGACTTCGACGAGCAGTAGCTCGTCGGGCCGTCTGACGAAGTCCAACGACTTCGACGACGAACACCGAACCAACGATGGCACTGACACCCGAGACCCTGACGCGACACGAACTCAACGGCCTCCGCGTGGAGGTCGTCGACGCCGCGAACCCCGACCTGGTCGGGATAGCCGGCCGTGTCGTCGTCGAGACGATGCAGACGCTCCACGTGGACGTGAGCGACACGTCCGAGGGGACACGGGTGCGACAGGTGCCGAAGCAGGGCTCGACCCTGCAGTTCGAGATTCCGTCGCGGGACGACCGTCCCGCACGCACAGATGAAGCCGCCGACGCCGAGAAGGCGTCGGGGACCGCGTCCAAACTTCGGTCGGAAACTGCTGGCGGATTGGAAGCCAGTCAGTCGGGCCGTTGCCAGGGCGTGGCCTACGTTACGGTGGATGGCACACGTCTGCTCTCACGACCCGCCTTGCGAACAGAGAAGGCAGGTGACACAACATGGCGATAGGACTGAACGTAGAAGAACCGGAGGAGACCTGCTCCGACGAGAACTGTCCGTTCCACGGCTCACTCGGAGTCCGCGGACAGACGCTCGAAGGCACAGTCGCCTCCACAGACATGGACAAAACCGTCGTTGTGGAACGCGAATACGACGTTCGCGTCCCCAAGTACGACCGCTACATGAAGCGGCGTAGTCGCATCCCGGCCCACGCACCCCCGTGCATGGACCTCGAGGAAGGCGACACGGTACGTATCGCAGAGACCCGACCGCTGTCGAAGACGAAGGCACACGTCGTCGTCGAGACGCTCGGAGGTGAGGAGTGATGGAGGCGCTGAAGGCCGACGTCACGAAGGGCCTCGCACGAGGCTCGCTCATCAAGTGCGCCGACAACACCGGCGCGCGCCAGCTGAAAGTCATCAGCGTGAAGGGCTACTCAGGAACCAAGAACCGACACCCCAAGGCGGGCATCGGCGACCAGGTCACCGTCTCGGTGACCAAAGGGACGCCCGAGATGCGCCGCCAGGTGCTCCAGGCAGTCATCGTCCGACAGCGGAAGTCGATCCGCCGACCGGACGGGACGCGCGTGAAGTTCGAGGACAACGCCGCCGTCATCATCGACGAGATGGAAGAGCCTCGCGGGACCGAGATCAAGGGTCCCATCGCACGCGAAGTCGCGGAGCGCTTCGGGAGCATCGCCTCGACGGCGACGATGATCGTATAGACCATGACGAAGCAACCACGCAAACAGCGAAACGAGACGCAGAACGCGCCGCTTCACGAGCGACAGAAGCAGGTTCGCGCGACGCTGGCCGGTGACCTCCGCGAGGAGTACGGTCAGCGCAACGTCCGCGTCAACGCAGGCGACACGGTGGAGATTCTCCGCGGCGACCACGCCGGCACGGAGGCCGAAGTCGCCGAAGTCGACCTGAAGGACGCGGTCGTCTACGTCGAGGACGTCACGGTCGCGAAGGCCGACGGCGAGGAAGTGCCTCGTCCCCTCGACACGAGCAACATTCGCGTGACCGAACTGGACCTCGAAGACGAGCGTCGCGAAGAGCGTCTCCAAGCGGAGGACAACGAATGACGCGACATCAGAAGCGACTCTCGGCACCGAACTCGTGGCCGATCGAACGTAAAGAAGGGACGTTCACGGTGAAGGCCAGCGCCGGCCCGCACGGTGAGGCAGGGGTTCCCCTCCTCATCCTGCTCCGGGACGTGCTCGGCTACGTGGACAACAAGAAGGAAGCGCGCTACGCGCTCAACGAGGGCAACGTCCTCGTCAACGGGGACGCCGTCTCCGACGAGCAGCGCCCCATCGGGATGTTCGACATCCTGGCGTTCACGGAGCGCGGTGAGTACTTCCGCGTCTTCCCCGACGAGGGCGGACGCCTCGCGCTCACGACCATCGACGCCGAGTCGGCGGACAGCCGACTCGGGAAGGTCGTCGGCAAGCAGAGCGTGAAAGGCGGCGCGACGCAGCTCACGCTGCACGACGGCTCGAACGTCCGCGCGAGGAAGACGACGACCCCGACCAGTACCACTCGAAGGACTCGCTGGTCGTCGACAACGAGACGAAGGAGATCGTCGCGCACTTCCCCTACGAGGAGGGTGCGCTGGTCACCGCCGTCGACGGCACGCACGCGGGCGAAGTCGGCGAGATCACCGAGATCACCGTCACGCCCGGTAGCGGGAACAACTCCGTCGCCGTTGAGACCGACGCGTACACGTTCGAGACCGTCGAGCAGTACGTCGTCGTCATCGACGAGAACTTCACCGGCGACGCCGAGGACGGTGAGGACGAATGAGCGAGAGCGAGTTCCACGAGATGCGCGAACCGCGCATCGAGAAAGTCGTCGTCCACATGGGCGTCGGCGAAGGTGGTCGCGAACTGGCCAACGCCGAGGACATCCTCGAAGAGATCACCGGCCAGGAGTCGGTTCAGACCATCGCCACGCGCGCCGCGACGCAGTTCGGCGCCCGGAAGGGTGACCCCATCGGTGCGAAGGTCACGCTCCGCGGCGACCAGGCCGTCGAGTTCCTCGAGACGGCGCTGCCGCTCGCCGACATCTCGGCGAAGCAGTTCGACGAGACGGGCAACTTCAGCTTCGGCGTCGAGGAGCACACGGAGTTCCCGTCGCAGGAGTACGACCCGCAGATCGGTATCTACGGGCTGGACGTGACGGTCAACCTCGTCCGCCCCGGCTACCGCGTGAAGAAGCGCGACAAGGCGTCGCGCAGCATCCCCTCGGCGCACCGCATGAGCGCCGAGGACGCCATCCCCTTCCTCGAAGCGAACTTCGACGTGGAGGTCACAGAAGAATGAGCGAATCAGAGACAGAACAGACGGGCGAGCACGCGTCCCGGCGCACCGGCCAGGAGAACGAGTGCCGTCGCTGCGGTCGCAAGCAAGGACTCGTCGGGAAGTACGACATCAATCTGTGCCGTCAGTGCTTCCGCGAGGTCGCCCGCGACATGGGATTCAAGAAGTATCGATAGCTATGGCAGGAAATGACCCCCTCGCCAACGCGCTCGCCGGCGTGAACAACGCCGAGAGCGTGGGGCATCTGTCGCACGAGATACAGCCCGCCTCCAACGTCATCGGCTCCGTGCTCGAGGTCTTCTACGACCGCGAGTACATCGACGGCTTCGAGTTCGTCGAAGACGGCAAGGCCGGAACGTTCGAGGTCGAACTGAATGGCGCTATCAACGAATGTGGCGTCGTCAAGCCCCGCTACTCCGCGGGCGCAGACGAGTTCGAAAAAGTGGGAGAAGCGATTC
>NZ_WPCD01000024.1:0-30935 GCF_009741955.1 Halogeometricum sp. CBA1124
GCCTCCTCGGGGTCGACGCCGACGGTGACCTCGAACGTCTCCTCGACTCCCGGCGAGGAGAGCGTGTAGAACCGGCTGTACTCCTCGCCGCCGACGGTCCCGGAGAGCTTCACGAACTGGCCGGGTTCCGCCTCGAAGCCGTCGGGCGTCTCGAACTCGATGGCGACCGTTCCCGGCCCGACCTCTCGGACCGCGGCGACCGCGACTGTCGCATCCATGGACGCCGGTTCGGGAGGGCCGCCGAAGGGTCTTGTCATCGCGGCGACGCGGGGGGTGTCATCACCCACGCTGGTTCGATTGACGAACCCGACATTATTTGCGACTGACGTACCGAGACGCGGCGTTGCCGAGTCGAGAAATGCCCGGACGACGGGTGAACGGCGGCATTTTCTCGGATAGAGTCGTTCATCGTTTTCAATGCCTTTCAGAAGGCTTTTCATCGGGCCACGGGTACCCCCCAACCACATGCCTGCGGACTTCAACTGGGCCATCGGCGGGGAAGCCGGCGATGGCATCGATTCGACGGGGAAGATCTTCGCCCAGGCACTCTCTCGGGCTGGACGACACGTCTTCACCTCGAAGGACTTCGCGTCGCGTATCCGCGGTGGGTACACGGCGTACAAGGTCCGGACAGCGGTGGACCCGGTGCAGAGCGTCGTGGACCGACTCGACGTGCTCATCGCACTGACTCCCCGAACTATCGAGGAGAACCTCGACGAACTCCACGAGGGTTCCGTCATCATCTACGACGGTGAGCGGACCACGATGGAGAACGTCGAGATACCCGAGGGGATGATCGGGCTGGACGTTCCCCTCAAGCGACTCGCCGAGGAAGCCGGTGGGGCAATCATGCGCAACGTCGTCGCACTCGGTGCGGCGTGCGAAGTCGCCGACTTCCCCATCGAGAACCTCGACAGCGCACTGGAGAAGCGCTTCGGGTCGAAAGGTCAGCAACTCGTCGACAACAACAAGGAGGCCGCCCGGAAGGGCCAGAACTACGTCGACGACGAGTACGACCACGACTTCGACTACGACCTCGAGACGACCGACGAGGACTACGTCCTCCTGAACGGCGACGAGGCCATCGGGATGGGCGCCATCGCCGCCGGCTGTAAGTTCTACGCCGGCTACCCCATCACGCCCGCGACGGACGTGATGGAGTACCTGACGGGCCGCATCGAGAACTTCGGCGGCCACGTCGTCCAGGCGGAAGACGAACTGTCGGCCATCAACATGGCGCTGGGCGCCGCCCGCGCCGGCGCTCGGTCGATGACCGCCACCTCCGGCCCCGGTATCGACCTGATGACCGAGACGTTCGGGCTGGTCGCCACGAGCGAGACGCCCCTCGTCATCTGCGACGTGATGCGTTCGGGTCCCTCGACGGGGATGCCGACGAAACAGGAGCAGGGCGACCTGAACATGCTCCTCTACGGCGGCCACGGCGAGGTGCCGCGCTTCGTCCTCGCGCCGACGACCATCTCGGAGTGCTTCTGGAAGACCGTCGAGGCGTTCAACCTCGCCGAGAAGTACCAGACGCCGGTCTATCTGACGGCGGACCTCTCGCTGGCGGTCACGGAGCAGACGTTCTCGCCGGAGACGTTCGACATGGACGAGGTCGAAATCGACCGCGGCAAGGTCGTCGACGACGACACCATCTCCGAGTGGCAGAACGAGAAGGGGCAGTTCCAGCCCCACGCCGTCACCGACGACGGCGTCTCCCCCCGCGCGTTCCCCGGCACGGCCGAGGGCGCACACATGTCCACCGGTCTCGAACACGACGAACTCGGCCGCCGGACCGAGGACACGGACATGCGCATCGAACAGGTGGACAAACGCAACCGAAAGGTCGAGACGGCGAAGGCCGAAGAGGACTGGAGTCCCCGCGAGTTCGGGAACCCCGACTCCGACAACCTCGTCGTCTCGTGGGGGTCGAACGAGGGCGCGATGGTCGAGGCCATCGACATGCTCGAAGACGAGGGCGTCGACGTGCGCTTCCTCTCGATTCCCTACATGTTCCCGCGCTACGACCTGACCGACGAGTTCGAGGACGCCGAGGACGTCGTCGTCGTCGAGTGTAACGCCACGGGGCAGTTCGCCGACGTCATCGAGCACGACACACTTACACGCGTCAAGCGGGTGAACAAGTACAACGGTGTCCGGTTCAAAGCGGACGAACTCGCGGCGGACATCAAAGAGACGCTGGAGGCCTAAGCAATGAGCTCCGAAATCCGATTCACGGACTTCAAGTCCGACAAGCAACCGACGTGGTGCCCCGGCTGTGGGGACTTCGGCACGATGAACGGGATGATGAAAGCCCTCGCGAACACGGGGAACGACCCCGACAACACGTTCGTCGTCGCCGGTATCGGCTGTTCCGGTAAAATCGGGACGTACATGCACTCGTACGCCCTGCACGGCGTCCACGGGCGAGCGCTCCCCGTCGGCGCCGGCGTGAAACTCGCCAACCCCGACCTCGAAGTGATGGTCGCGGGCGGCGACGGCGACGGCTACTCCATCGGGTCCGGCCACTTCATCCACGCCGTCCGACGGAACGTCGACATGACGTACGTCGTGATGGACAACCGCATCTACGGCCTGACGAAGGGACAGGCGTCGCCCACCTCGCGCGAGGACTTCGAGACGTCCACGACGCCCGAGGGCCCGCAGCAACCCCCCGTCAACCCGATGGCGCTGGCGCTCGCTTCGGGCGCGACGTTCATCGCTCAGTCGTTCTCGACGGACGCGCAGCGACACGCCGAAATCGTCGAGAAGGCCATCGAACACGACGGCTTCGGCTTCGTCAACGTGTTCAGCCCGTGCGTCACGTTCAACGACGTGGACACGTACGACTACTTCCGCGACTCGCTCGTCGACCTCGCCGAGGAGGGCCACGACCCGACCGACTACGACGCCGCCAAGGACGCCATCCTCGACGCCGACAAGGAGTTCCAGGGCGTCGTCTGGCAGGACGAGTCTTCGGTCTCCTACGGCGAGAAACACGGCGTGACCGAGAACATGTCCGAGGTAGACGAGGGCGCGCCCGAGGGCGCGATGGACCTCGTCCGCGAGTTCTACTGAGGCGGGACCGGGGGCGCGGTACCGTCCCGACCCGATTCTTCTTTCGTCTCCGCGCCGACCGACGGCGGCGTCGAACGCCGGTCACTCGGCCAGGAGCGTGTCGCCGCGACTGCCGGTGAGCGCGTCGGACGCGGTGGCCAGTTGCGAGAGCGCGTCGTCGTCCAGTTCGGCGAGCACGTTGTCGTCTGTCCGGTAGGTGAGGACGCCCGCGGCGTCCAGTTTCGGGAGGTGCCGGTGGTGGAGTTGCAGTTCGAGCCTGCTCGTCACCATCGCCGTCTCGGCGGTGGTCGTCTCGGACTGCGCGAAGAGCGATGCCGCCACCGCGTCTGCGACCCGTGGCAACGGAACGGGCGCGTCGAGCGTCCGGCCGGCGTCCACGACTGCGCGTCGAACGCGGTTACCCAGGAGGGACAGAACAGCGTCTCGTTCCAGAGGAGGGGATGTCACGGTTAGTCGCACGCGCTGCCGATACAAATACCACCTGTGAGGAGGGCGACGACAACACCTCGCCGGTCAGCGAGGTGGCCGGACGGGACGCGATGGCCGAACTCGGCGACGGCGTGGCCGTCCTGACGCCGCAGCGGTCGGTTCGGCCGTTGCGACCGGACGGCGACGGCGGTGACCGCGAGTACGTCGCCCGCGCCCTCCGTCTCGACGACGAGGTGGCGATGGTCGTCTCCGCCCGGGAGAACGGCGGCGTTGGGACGGTCGGGAGTCCGCCGTCTGGTGTCGCGACGCCGGACCCGGCGTCGGGTTCGTCCGCCTCGTCTCCGGCGTCCTCGCCGACGCGACCGGCTAGCCGCGAGGGGTCCCCCGACCACGGTCCGCCACAGAGCCTCCCTCGTCCCCGTCCGCGTCCGGCCGTCACTCGGTCACACCGTGCGGTACTCCGCGGCGGCGAGCATCCGACTCACGGCGTCGCGTTCGTCCATCGTGGCCGGATGGACCGAGACGGCGACGACCACGTCGCCCTCGTGTTCGACCGAGGCGACGTGTACCCGAACGTCCGCGCGCCCCGCGTCCGTCTCGACGACGCCGGCGTACGTCGTCAGCGGCGCCGTCGTCCCGAGGAACGTCACGTTCCGGACGGACTGTTCGCGGAGGTCGGTCACGTTCTCGACGCCGCCCAGCGTGCGGGCCCGACCCGCGAGTGCGAGTCCCGCCCGGACGGCGTTCGGGTCCGTCGCGCCGCGAAGCGGGTTGACCGACGCGCCGGCGACGCGGACGTCCGGCGTCGTGACGAGGAGGAGCGCGGCCGTCCGGTCGGCCGCGACGGTGCGAGAGTGGCCCGCGAGGTGCCCCGTGACGGTCACCTCCCCGCCGACGCCGCCGACGCGACGGGAATCCGGAACGGGACTCTCGTCTCGTTGCCCGCGACGTAGCCCTCGCGTTCGGACGCCGCCGTCGGAATCGTCGTCGCGCCGGCGTCCGCGTCGACTAGCGTTCCGAGACACCCCGAGAGCGCGACGAGGACGACGACACAGCACAGCGGTACCGACCGGCGGAACATGACTCCGATACGACTGTCGAGAGCATGACCGTTGCTGTCACCCGGTCTGCCGGGAGGGCGGACGCGAGGCGTCGAGAGCGCGGCGAGACGGGAGAACGTCGGGGGGAGGGGGTCGGCTGAAGCGGGTCCGACGAGTCAGTCCTCGACGCGTTCGGCGTACAGACGGTACCGAGCGTCACAGTCGAGACAGCGCGCGTCCTCGGACTCGATGAGTTCCGTGACCAACACCTCGCCGAACTCGCACTCCGGGCAGTCGTAGACGAGCGAATCGCCCGCGATTCGGTGCGCGAACGCGTTGGTGTTCTCCGTAGTGAGTTGCGACATTATTTGCCACCTCATGAATACGTCAACACGTGACGTAGTAAAGCTAAGGGACCGTTTCTCGTCCCTTCGAGAGAGGCAGAATATGCGGTTCAGCGGGGTGATACGGTTTATTTTTATGACGGCACGGACAACGTGAGGTAACATGCCAGCGGAAGCCTACGACATGGTCGTCGTCGGCGGGGGCACGGCGGGAGCCTTCGCCGCGGCCACCGCGGCGTCCGAGGGTCTCGACGTCGTCCTCCTCGAACGGAAGTCCGAGGAGGAAGCAGGCCACATCGCCTGCGGCGACGCCATCAAGGGCACGAGCACCTTCCCCGACGTCATCGACCTCGACTATCTAAAAGACGAGTCGTTCACCAACCAGAACATCACGCGCGCGGTGTTCGAGAACCCCCGCGGCGAGGACCTGGACGTCCCGTTTCGCGGCGCCGGTGCGGTCGTCGACCGGAAGCGCTACGGCGAGATAATCCTCGAAGAGGCCGAGCGCCTGGGCACGGAGATGCACTTCGAGACCGTCGTGCAGGACGTGACGCAGGACGACGACGGCCGCGTCACCGGCGCCGCGCCAAGCGGAACGGCAGCGTCGTCGAGTACGAGGCCGAGGTGACCATCGACGGCGCCGGCGCGCTCTCTATTCTGCAGGACAAGACGGACTTCTCGGGGACGACGTTCGACACGAACGTCTCCTACAGCCAGTTCTGCTCGGCGTACCGCGAGGTCATCGACGTGCCCGAACCGGTCGAGTACGAGGACGCCATCGTGTTCAAACCGGCCGCGGAACTGGGCTATCTCTGGTACTTCCCGCGCACCGCCACGGAGATAAACGTCGGTCTCGGCTTCCAGATGACCGAGGACCCGATGAAACTCGTCGACGAACTCAAGCGCGACCTCCGCAACCGACCCGAGTTCCAGGGCGGGACGGTGAAGAACAAACTCGGCGCGGCCCTGCCGACGCGCCGCCCCTACGACTCCGCCGTCGCCCCGGGGTTCATCGCCGCGGGCGACTCCGCTGGCCACGTCAACCCCACCACCGGCGGCGGTATCCCCGGTGCCGCCCAGTCCGCTCACTGGGCGGCTAAGCACGCCGTGAACGCCATCTCCGACGGCGACGTGAGCGAGGCGAACCTCTGGGAGTACAACCGCGACGTGATGACGGACTTCGGGAAGCGATTCGCCGCCGTGGACCTCTACAACATCTGGGGGATGGCTCACGAGATGGACGAACTCGTCGAAATCGTCTCCTCGCTCCCGGGACAGCAACTCCTCGACTCGCTCAGTAAGGGCTCCTCGAAGATGAGCTTCGGGCTCCAACTGCAGACGCTGGTGAAGACGTTCGGTCACTGGGACGCCCTGTACGAACTGTACCGCGTCCGAAAGCGGGCGCAGGAGATAACGCGGCTCTACAACGCCTACCCCTCCTCGCCGCGCGGGTTCGAGGGCTGGCAGCGCTCCCGCGACGCCGTGATGGACGACCTGTACGAACTCGTCGGCACCGACCCCAAGTACTGACGTCACCCCCTTCCGTCGTCCCGGCGACGACCCCGTTCCGCCTCCTCCGTCTCCCCCGTCCCGTCCGGTTCGCGGACCTCGTTCGCGGCGGTGTCCGAACCGCTCCGCGGACGCGACACGTTCGCACGCTTTCCGGCATACGAACCACCCTGCCGCAACGTCTTTTGGCGCGACGACCCTTTTCTCGTCTGACTATGTCTGAACAGCAGTCTCTCGCCCCCGAAGACGTGCCGCGAGCGAACGGTATGCCGATGCTCGGTCTCGGCACGTGGCAGAACGACGACCCGACGGACTGCGCGCGGTCCGTCGAGACGGCGCTGAACATGGGCTACCGGCACATCGACACCGCCCAGATATACGGTAACGAGGAGGCGGTCGGCGAGGGCATCGCGAACGCCGACGTCGACCGCGAGGACGTCTTCCTCGCGACGAAAGTGTGGACGGACAACCTCGCGTACGACGACGTCATCGAATCGACCGAGGAGAGTCTGGAGAAACTCGGCGTCGAGTCCGTGGACCTGCTGTACGTCCACTGGCCGTCCGGCGAGTACAGCCCCGAGGAGACGCTCCGCGCGTTCGACGAACTGTACGACGAGGGCCGCATCGACCGCATCGGCGTCAGCAACTTCCAGCCCGAACACGTCGAGACGGCCGTCGAGTACACCGAGGCGCCCGTCTTCGCCAATCAGGTCGAACTGCACCCCCTGCTCCCGCAGGAGGAACTTCGCGAGGCGTGCGCGGAACACGACGTCGAAGTCGTCGCCTACTCGCCGCTGGCGCGCGGCGAGGTGTTCGACGTGCCCGAACTCGAGGAGATAGCCGACGAACACGGCGTGAGCGCCGCGCAGGTGTCGCTGGCGTGGCTCCGCGAGAAGGGCGTCACGGCCATCCCGAAGGCGACGAGCGAGGACCACATCGACGACAACTGGGACTCGCTCCGCCTCGAACTCGAACCGGAGGACGTCGAGCGCATCGACGCCATCGACCGCACCGACCGGCAGGTCGACCCCGACTTCGCTCCCTGGTAACCGGCACCGCGACCGCACCCGTTTCGGGCATCGAACCACTCTCGGCTCCCGTCACGCCCTCTTTCGGCGTCCGATTGAGAAACCGATTAGGCGACGGCGTCCTAACGACGGCGTATGGAGTTCGACCTGACGGTGACGGTGGGAGCGCTCGTAGGACTCGTCGTCCTCGGAACCGTTGCGCTCGTCGGTATGGGATTCATGGCGACGAGCACGGTGCTGATGATGGTGACGCCGGCGATGCTCGTCTTCGGCGCTATCTGCCTCGCACTGGGAGTCAAACACGGCGAGTACCGCGCTCGCGGCGCGCGGTAACTGCCCTTCTGTCGACGGTTCGTTCTACTGTTCGACGGCGTCCTCGAGCGTCTCGTTCTCGCTCATCGTGGCCGCGACGCGGACGCCGATGGCGCTGACGAAGATACCGCCGACGATGAACAGCGCGAGTCGCTGCTGGGCCGAGACGGTCCAGCCGAACAGGACGGCGTCCGCGAGAATCCCCTCTCGCTGGAGGAACCAGCCGGCGAAGCCGCGGACGACGAGTCCGAGGGCGACGACGCCGAACGGGAGATTCATGTACTGCCGACTCACGCCGTCGGCGCCGATGAGTTCGTCGAGGAGGCGTCCGGCGCTGGCCGTCAACGCGGCCAGCGCCAGCCACGGGACGGCGTGGTAGACGAACTGCATCGTCGAGATGAGCGTCGCGCCCGTGCCGGCGTTCGCCTGCGGGGTCACCGAGAGGGCGCCGAGGAACGCGCCGACGAGCGTGAGGCCCGCGGCGACGACGTAGGTGACGATGGATACCTGCCCGGAGTAGAGCGCGTCCCGGACTCTGTCGGGCGACTCGGCCAGCAGTTGGTCGATGGCCAACCCCTTGTAGAGCAACACCGCTCCGAGGACGGAGCCGAGTCCGGCCAGCGCGATCTCCGGCGAGAAGCGCGTCAACAGCAGCGGCATCAGGAGCAGCGTCGCGCCGAGGGGGACGAGCACCGTCGAGCGGAGTTCCTCGTCGGCGAGGAACTGCTTGAGCAGGTAGTACGTCGATTCGATGTCGTGCGCCTGCCGGACGACCACCCGGTCGACGGAGTCGACGCGGAGCCGACTCTCGATGACGGGGACGACGCGTTCGTCGCCCGCGCTGTCCACGACGACGATGGCCGAGTCGGGCTCGTACTCGGCGACGAGTTCGTCCACCTGTGCGGCCAGCGAGCGGTCCGCGCCGACGAGCGTCTCCGACGCCCCGGAGACGACGGCGACGACGGAGTCTTCGTGTTCGTCGCGCAAGTCGCGAGCGACGCGGAGCGCTTCGAGCAGGCAGTTCACGTTGGAGTCCTCCGGGTCGGCCAGTCCCACGTCGGTGACGAGCGACCGGACCGCCTCCCACCCGACGACGGGCGTCGGGACACCCGCCTTCCGTCCGATGTCGTTCGAACGGTCCACACAGAGGACGAGCGTGGTCACACCCGTGCGAACGTCTCTCCGGGTTAAAGTATTCTCGGTAGCGGGGTGGAACGTCGGCGTTTCGGTTCCGGTCGGCCGAACCGTCGGCGGGACCCGACGGCCGTCACAGGTGGAGTTCGTCCTCCTGTTCGGGCGTCGTGAACGGCGTGATGGCGATGGTTCGCTGCGTGACGACGGCCAGTCGGAGCGCGTACGAGAACAGCACGGCGAGCGGAAGCAGTCCGACGGCCGCTATCGCCGGGACGCTGGCGGACGGGAGCGCTCTGACGGCGGCCGTCTCGCCGGCCGAACTCAGCACCAGGAGCGACGAGATGAGCACCACCTCGGCGATGACGCCGGCGTACAGGAGGACGCGGGAGATGTAGGCGAGTTCCGTCTGGATGTACAGCGTCTTGAAGTACTGCCGCGCGACGTCTATCTCCTGCAGTTTCGAGACGATGTCGTCGGTGAGGTCCGTGGCCGACTCCGAGAGCGCCTCCCGGTGTCTGGACCGGAGCCGGCGTATCTGGTAGATTCGGTCCGCGTAGTTCGTCGTCAACAGCGCCGAGAGGGTGTCGAACGTCCCCGCCCCGTTCCCCTCGATGAGGCGGTCCACCCGGTCGACGTGTTCGGTGAGGTTGGTGACGATGTCGTCGGTGTCGGCCCGCAGTTGCTCGTCGCCCGCCGACGCGGTCAGCCCGCCGAGTCGCTGCAGGTCGCGTCGGATGCTCTCGAGGAGGAGTTTCAGGAAGTCCGACGGCGTGACCGGGACCACCTCCGTTCGGTCGGGATCGATGGCCTGCCGGCGGTACTCGTTGACCTTCTCGATGTCCTCGCGGAGTTCGCCGGGGGAACCCAACTGCCGGGAGATGATGACCTGATTGATGGAGATGACGAGGGTGACGAGCGTGAGGTTGCCGCCGACGAGACTGCTCAGGATGTAGAGGATGGCCGTCTGGTTGGTGAACCGGACCAGTCCGGCCGCCCAGAGCCCGTAGAAGACGAACAGGAAGCCGACGAACAGGCAGATACCGAGGATGGGGCGACTGCCGACGAGGAACACCCATCGGGTCGGACTGTCTCGGAGGTCGTTCAACTCATCGACGATGACCATCGGAACGAGTGACGTGACGGAGTTTATGGCGACAGACGAAGGGAACGGGCGCGGGGACGCGCGCCGCCGTACGCCGCTGAGGGACGCCCGAGGTAAACGCGTGGTGGCCCGTCGCCCCCCGAGCACCCCGGAGCGGACCGCCCCGGTCGCCGGCGCTCAGAGGCGGAACCGGA
The DNA here is from genome assembly GCF_009741955.1 of Halogeometricum sp. CBA1124. Taxonomy (NCBI): domain Archaea; kingdom Methanobacteriati; phylum Methanobacteriota; class Halobacteria; order Halobacteriales; family Haloferacaceae; genus Halogeometricum; species Halogeometricum sp. CBA1124. Next base: position 10,171 of record NZ_WPCD01000024.1, read on the forward strand.
ACTCCGACGCCTCGTCGTCGAACGCCGAGGCGACGCCCGCACCGAGGGCGAAGGCGACCCGTTCGGTGCCGCCGCGGAGGCGCGAGACGAGGCTCTCGCCCGACGAGAACTCCCGGACGGACACCGCCTCCGTGCCGAGCAGTTCCGCGAGTCGGTCCTCGACGTCCTCGCGGGTGCCGAGTTCGTCCACGAGACCGAGTTCGTGCGCGTCGGACCCGAGGTAGACGCGGGCTTCGGTGTCGCGAACCGTCTCGGGGTCCATATCGCGCCCCTCGGCCACCCGTTCGACGAAGTCGTCGTAGTAGTCGTCGACGATGCCCTGCAGGTAGGCGCGTTCCTCCTCCGAGGGTTCCTTCAGCGCGGTGCCCGCGTCCTTGTACTTCCCGGCGGCGAACCGCTCGTACGAGACGCCGAGTCGCTCGGCGAGTTCGTGGACGTTCACCGACGACCCGATGACGCCGATGCTCCCGACGATGCTCACGTCGTGCGCCCATATCTCGTCGCACCCGCTGGCGATCCAGTAGCCGCCGCTGGCGCAGGTATCGGTCGCGTAGGCGACGGTCGGCCCGTCGAACGCCGCCGCCGCCCGGCGGATATCGTCGCTCGGGAGGACCGCGCCGCCCGGCGTGTTCAGACGGACGAGCAGCGCCGACACGGCGTCGTCGTCGTCGGCCGCGCGTATCTGTTCGACCACGTCGTCGCTCGACGCGCCGCCCGGTCGACTCGGGAAGCCGGTCGGCCCGCCGTCGCGGGTGATGGGACCCTCGACGCCGACTTCGGCCACGTCGTAGTCGGGGAATCGGGCGGACGCGATGCGACTCCCGAGTCGGACGCGAGGAACACCGTCGCGACGACCAGAAGGACGCCGAGCAGACTCGCCAGGTCGTACGGGACGACGTAGAACAGGAGCCACCCCGCCAGTCCGGCGACGGCGGCGACGGCGACCACGAGGACGCCGCGTTCGAGGCTCCGCTCTCGGTCGGTCACGCCGTCTCACCAACGACTGTCATGCCTGTCGGTGGGACTCCGTAGTGATAAAAGATAGTCGCGTCGCGCCCGCCGGCGTGGCGGCCGCTCGGGGTCGTGAGAAAACGTAGAAGATACGCGCTCCGGCGCTTAGAGAAGCCCCGTCTTCTGGAGCTTCATCAGGTCCTCGGTGTCGAGGGTCTCGCCTTCCTTGAACTTCTGGTAGATCTCTTCGGCCTCTTCCTTGGCGGCCTCGCGCTTCTCGGCGCGTTCGGCGTCGCGCTCCTCTTCCTCCTGCTTGTCGAGTTCGCGGAGCCGCTTCTGGACGCGGACGAAGTCCTCGTGGTGGCGGTCGGCAGCCTCCTGCGCTTCCACGAACAGTTCGTGCATCGCGTCGGCCTTGTCGCGGATGTCGTCGGCCTCACGGTAGGCCTCGATCATCTGGTTGTGGTGTTCCTGCGCCTTGTCGGCGAGTTCCGTCACCTTCTGGTGGTGCTGGGACGCCTCCGAGCGGACCTCCTCGGCCTCCTCGATGAGTTCCTCGAGCTCGCCGCTGTCTTCGACTTTGTCCTTCTTCTGACGGAGCTCCTCGCGCTTGTTCTCGATCTTCTCGATGAGTTCGCGCTCGTCCTCCGTCGAGAGGACTTCGGTCTGCTGGCGGAATTCGAGCTGCTCGATCTCCTCTTTGAGCTCCTCGATGTCCTTGCCGTCGTCGAGCTCGAGGTCCTCCTTCATCTGTTCGACCTTGTCGAACAGCTCGTTGGCCTCGGCGTTCAGCTCGTTTCGCTTGTTCTTGTGCTCTTGGACCTGCTCGTTCAGCTCGTCGCGCTTCTCGCGGTGCTCCTGGGCCTCGTCGACCTTCTCGCGAGTCTTCGCGTTCAGGTCGTCGCGCTTGGAAGCGCGCTCGGAGGCCATCTGGTTCAGGTCGTTTCGTCGGTCGCGGAGCTGTCCCGCGAGTTTGATGAGCTGACCTTTGGAGCCGCTGTCGAGTTGGTCGTCCGTGAGCTCAACGTTGTCCGAATCGCTGAGCTCCTGTACGTCGTATTCCGTGAGAACGTCTTGCTGTGTCACCATGCGTGATCAAACCTCGATACCATTACCACTCCGTGCGTGGCGGCTGCTCGTGGTGGTGCTGCCGACCGTGGATAAGAATTCCCGATCATTCTGCGTGCTGTGCCGCCGGAACGCCGGAGGCGTTCTGGTACCTACACATTGTACGTAGCAGTATATAAGTCCTCCGGTGGTTCCGACCCCTGAAAACCGCTACCACGGGGCGTGAAACGGCACGATACCCCGGTTTCGGGTGTGAGACAGGGTATATAAAGTCCCGTGGTAACAACACGCATGGTTAGCGTTCGTCGGGGTGGGCGCGGCTTCGAGCAGGCGTTCGGGGGCCGGCGGCCGCGCCGATGGCCGGACGCTCTCGAATCGAGTGCGATTTACCGCCGCGACGGCCACCTCGGAGTATGCACGAAGAAGTCGTCCGCGCGCGCGGGCACGAGAACGTCTCCGCCGAACACGAGAGCACGTTCGAGGTCACGTCCGACGACTGGCTCACCCCCGCAGGAGACTGCATCCTCGCCGTCGAGGCGGACCGGACCCCCGCCGACTTCGACGAGGCGTTCGTGGACGCCTGCCGGGACGCCGACGCGACCCTCACGGCCACCGTCGAAGTCGAGGGCCCCGACGGCGAGACGTACCGACAGACCGTCGAAGGGCGCGGCCACCCCGACCTGAGCTTCGAGGGGGACCGCAGTCACGTCGGGCGCACCAGCGACTACGTGGACGACCGCACGATACTGGTCGGCGCAGACGCCGCGGCGGCCGACTTCGACCGTGACCTCGTGTCGGCACTGGCCGACGGCGGCGACGTGACGTTCACGCTCCGGGTGGAGTGAGGACGACGGCCGCATCCCGACCGCTTTTCGAGACGGCGTTCTATCCTCCGAGCATGCCCGAGGAACCTGCGGAGAACATCAGCGGCGGCGACGACGGCGGCGGCGCGCCCGCGGCGTTCGCGCCCGGCGAGGCCGACTCCCGCGCGGAGGCCATCGTCGACGAGTTGGGGCGGATGTACTGGCAGAAGGCCTACGGCGGACAGGACGCCTTCGAGTGCCTCGTCCGGACCATCCTCAGCCAGAACACCAGCGACGTGGCGAGCCAACCCGCCCACGACGCGTTGATGGAGCGGTATGCCGACCGAGCGGACCTCGCAGAAGCACTCGCCGACGCCGAACGGGCCGAACTCGCCGAGACCATCTCCTCGGCGGGGCTCTACAACCAGAAGTCCGAGATGATACTCGGCGCGGCCGAGCGAATCTGCGACGAGTTCGGCGGGGCCGACGGCTTCGACGACTTCGTGAAGGACGAGGACCCCGGCGCGGTCAGAGACCGACTCCTCGACATCCACGGCGTCGGGCCCAAGACGGCAGACTGCGTCCTCCTGTTCGCGGGCGGCCGCGGCGGCGTCTTCCCGGTCGACACCCACGTCCACCGCATCGCGCGGCGCATGGGCCTCGCTCCCGCCGACGCGACCACGAGGGAGTGCGCGAGGCCCTCGAACGCGACGTGCCCGCCGAGAAGTGCGGCTTCGGTCACACCGCGATGATTCAGTTCGGCCGCGAGTACTGCTCCGCGCGGAAGCCGGCGTGTCTCGACGGGCCGGAGGCGTGTCCGCTGTACGACCTGTGCGACCGCGTGGGCGTGGACGAGGTGGACGAGACGGTGGTCGACCCCTCGACTGCGGAGGAGTGACCCGTCGGCGAGCCGTCGCGTTCGCGTTCCCCCGAGTTTAACACGCCCGCGAGCGACCACCGGCAGCATGGACGGTCAGGGGCAGCGAATCGGTGACGTTGTCGATACCATCCCGGTCGGGCGCTTTCACTGGCTGGTGATGGCGACCGTGGGCGGCGTCTGGGCCGCCATGGCGATGTCGATACTCGCCGTCTCCTTCGCGCTCCCGACGTCATCGAGATCTGGAACCTGTCGGGGTTCACCGCGGGCGTCCTCGGAAGCGCGAGTCTGCTCGGGATGCTCGTGGGCAACACCGTCGGCGGGTGGTACGCCGACCGCGCGGGGCGCAAGCGCACGCTCGTCGCGTCCGTCGTCACGTTCTCGGTCTTCACCGCGCTGACCGCGCTCGCGGTCGGCCTGTACTCGGCCATCGGTCTCCGGTTCGTGACGGGCATCGGCCTCGGCGGGGGACTCGTCGCGGGCGCGTCGTACCTCGCCGAGCAACTCCCCTCGCAGGTCCGCGGTCGGTTCGTCACGTACCTCGAAGCGTGCTTCTCGGTCGGCAGCATCGCGGTGGTGGCGCTCGCGTGGGGCGTCTTCTCGGTTCTCACCGGTCCGGACGGGACGGTCGGCGGCGTGGCGGCGTGGCGCGTGTTCTTCGCCGCCGGTATCCTGCCGCTCGGTCTCGCGGTCGTCGCGGCCCGTTCGCTCCCGCGGTCGCCGTACTTCCTCGCCCGACAGGCCGGACGGACGCCGCGACCGAGGCGCTCGAAACGATGGCCGTCCTGAACCGGGTCGAACCGCCGTCGACGTCCGGTCCGTGGCGCGCCGCCGACCCGGACGACACGGGGTATCGGCGGCTGTTCGAGCCCGAGTTGGTCGGGACGACGGTCCTGCTCGCGAGCCTCTGGGTCGTCGTCAACCTCGCGTTCTACGGCATCTTCACCTGGCTCCCCGACACCGTCGCGAACGCGGGGTACGCCGACGACCTCTACCGCTTCCTGTTCGTCGTCACCGTCTTCCAGTTGACCGGACAGCTCAGCGCGGCGTACCTCATCGAGGTTCTCGGCCGCAAGTGGACGCTCGGCGGGTTCACCATCCTCGGCGGCGCCGGGACGTTGCTGTTCGCGGCGGCGATTCCCGGCGCCGGTATCGACCTCGGCGCGGCCCGAACGGAGGCGTTCCTGTTCGGCCTGTTCGTGATGGGGTTCGCGGTGCTCGGGGCGTGGGCGGTGCTGTACGCGTACACCTCGGAGGTGTTCCCCACGGAGGTCCGCTCGACGGGTCTGGGGGTCACCGGCTCCATCGGGAAGGTCGCCGCGGCCGCCGGCCCGGTGTTCTTCGGGACGCTCGCACAGTTCGGCTATCTCGTCGCGCTCGCTCCCGTCGCGGTGTCGCTCTTCGTCGCCGGGGTCGCGCTGTTGGTCTGGGGAGTCGAGACGAAGGGCCGGACGCTACTGTGAGCCTCGTCGACCCGCGCATCGAGCCGGTCGTCCGCGGAAGAGGTCGGTGAGTAGGTGGGTCGAACAGGTTCCCTCCCCTCAACAGCCCCGCGAGTCCACGCCACTCACCGGCGACTCGTCCGTCTCGTAACTCGAGTCGTCCACCAACCCCGCGAACATCGGCAACTCGAACGAGTAGTCGAACAGGATGGCGAACCGCGAGAACGGGTTCGCGAGGAACTCCTCGGCCGGGCCGACGCCGTCGAAGACGACGCCCGTGCGGAGTTCGATTATCGTCGCGTTCAGCGCCGTCCCGCGCGCCTCCATACCGAGTGCGCCGGCGTCGGTGAGGTTCGTGAACAGCGAGGTGTGGACGGTCACGGCGATGCCCGGCCCCTCGGTGCCGATGTCCAACTCGTGGCCGCCACCGGGGAAGCACACCGGTTCGGACCCGTCGTCACCGCCCGCCTGCGCGGCGACGGGTGCCGCGACGGCCGTGGTGAGGACGGCGACGGCGAGAGCCGCCGCGAGCGCGCGCGTGAGAGGTCGCATAGGGAGACTGTCTCCCGAATCGGACTTGAACGTTCGGACCGACTATCAGTCGGGAGAATCTGAGGGGCGCGCCTCACTCGGTGGGGTCGAACTCCACGTCGAGTTGGTACAGCAGTTCGTCGAGGACGGCGTCCGCGCTGGCGAGGTTGGTGGCGAGTGGCACGTTGTGCACGTCGCAGATGCGGAGCAACGCGGTGATGTCGGGTTCGTGCGGTTGCGCGGTGAGTGGGTCGCGGAGGAAGACGACGCCGTGGCATTCCTCGCTGGCGATCTCCGCACCGATCTGCATGTCGCCGCCGAGGGGGCCCGACTGCTTGCGTTCGATGTCGAGGTCCGTCGCGTCGGCGAGGCGCTTTCCCGTCGTCCCCGTCGCCGTCAGGTCGAAGTGTGCCAGGTCGTCCTCCCGGTTCTGTGCGAACTCGATGAGGTCCGGTTTCTTCTCGTCGTGTGCGATGAGCGCGAGACGCATACCACACCGTGCGGGTGGCAGCGGTAAGAAGGTGCGCGGTGCCGTCGGCCGAGGCGTCGAACGGTGCGCGTTACTTGAAGCGGAACGTCTCGAGGTTCTTCGGCGCGAACGTGCGCATGTTGTAGTTGTGGTACAGCGCCGAGGAGAGGTCCTGCACGGAGCGTTCGTCGCCGTGGACGCACAGCACTTTCTCCGGACGCGGGTTCATCGTCTTCACGAAGTTCTCCAGACCGGCCCGGTCGGCGTGCCCGGAGAAGCCGTCGACCGTCTCCACGTCCATCTTCAGTGTGAGCGTGTTCGAGCGACCCATGTTGTCGCGGTCGTTCATGGGAATCTCGTCCCACCCGTTCTGGATGCGACGGCCGAGCGTTCCCTGCGCCTGGTAGCCGACGAAGACGAGGCGCGATTTCGGGTCGGGGCCGACGTGGCGGAGCCACGACATGATGGGGCCGCCCGTCACCATCCCGGAGGTGGAGAGGACGATGGCCGGGCCGCCGTCGGCGACCTCCTGCCGTTCGTCCTCGCCGGCGTCGATGTGGTTGAACTCGTCGGCGAGGAACGGGTTCTCGTCCTCGTGGAAGATGCGGTCGCGCAGGTCGTCGCGGAGGTACTCGGGGTACGTCGTGTGGATGGCCGTCGCCTCCCATATCATCCCGTCGAGGTGGACGGGCATCTCCGGAATCTTGCCCGAGCGCATCGCCTCTTCGAGGACGAGCATGATCTCCTGAGAGCGACCGACCGCGAACGCCGGGATGAGGACCTTCCCGCCGCGGTCGTGCGTCTCGTTGATGACGTCGATGAGCTTCTGTTCGGAGTCCTCTTGGTCGGTCTGGTAGTCGTTGCGCCCGCCGTACGTCGATTCGAGGACGAGCGTCTCCACGCGCGGGAAGTCGTTGACCGCGCCGTTGAACAGGCGCGTGTCCTCGTAGTGGATGTCGCCCGAGAACGCCACGTTGTAGAGGCCGTCGCCGATGTGGAAGTGCGACACCGCCGAGCCGAGGATGTGGCCCGCGTTGTGGAACGTGAGCTTCACGTCGGGCGCGATGTCGGTCACGTCGCCGTATTCCAGCGGGATGCAGTGCTTGATGGCCTCGCGGACCATCTCGGACTCGTAGGGCGGCGTCCGCCCCTCCTTGGCCGCCACGTCGAGGTAGTCGAGCGTGAGCAGGCCCATCAGGTCCCGCGTCGGTTCGGTCGTGTAGATGGGGCCGTCGTAGCCGTACTTGAACAGGAGCGGGATGAGCGCCGAGTGGTCGAGGTGGGCGTGGGTGAGGACGACGGCGTCCAGCGAGTTCGCCCCGGACCCGAGCGCTTCGGGCACCTGCAGGTACGGCACGTCGTCGGACCCCGGCTTGTCACCGCAGTCGACGAGGATTCGCGTCTCCGGCGTCGAGAGGATGAACGAGGCGCGACCGACTTCGCGGCAACATCCGAGCGTGGAGATGCGGACCCACTCGTCGTCGGAGAGTTGTTCGCGGTGTATCTGCCGGCCGACCCGTTCGAGAATCTGCCGTCGCTCGTCGCGTTCCTGCTTCAGGAAGTTCCGCACGTTCGAGACCGTCGAGGACTCGATGGGCGGCGTCCGGACGACTTCGGGCGTCCAGCCGACCTCCTGCGTTATCTTCCGGAGCGTCGAGCCGTGTCGGCCGATGACCATCCCGGGTTTGGCCGCCTCGATGACGACTTCGCCGGTGTCCTCGTGGAAGTCGAGGTCCGTGACGCCGGCCTCGTCGGGGATGACGCCGAGTACCTGCTCCTCCGCCTCTCGCGGCGGCGAGAGGACGTCCGGGTCGGGTCGGACCGTGATTCGCTTTCGAAGTTTGCTGGCGAGCTTTCGGATGAGGTCGCCGTTCTGTGCGAACTTCTTCGGGTCGCGCGTGTACACGACCAGTTCCGGGCCCTCGTACTTGACGTCGGAGACCGAGATGTCCGAAGGGAGTTCGTTCGTTATCTCTGCTTTCAGTTCCTCGAGCTGCTTGTCTACTGAACTCATAAGTGAGTACCACTCGTCCGTGTCGTGACGGACGGTAGCGGGGTCGGGCTCTCGCTGCCTCGCAGGAAGTCGACCGACGAGACGGTCACTACGGCCGCACGGTCGGACTGGATGTAATCGTGAGAGAGCATAGGGTAGTCTGCGGTCGTATCGCTATCTCCGGCTATCCTGACTGCGGGAAGAGGCAGGGAAAACCCGCTTACTCGGACGTATTCTTGCCTCGGTATAAAAGCCTTCGCAAAGTCGAAGCAGTTCGAGCCCCTCGGGAGGGTATGGAACTGACACCCGACGCCGTCGCCGAGGAGGCGCGGTGGGTGAGCGACCGGTCTACCGTCGTGGTCCCCCTGTTGAACGAGACGCGGACGCGGTTGGGCGACCTGTTCGACACCGACGTGGGGACGGTGACGGAGGCGGAGTACCGCGAGGAAGTCGCGACGGTGTTCGCCGACGGCGACGTGGCCGTCAACGTCGCGGGCTACGTCGGCATCCTGCGCGAGTTGGACGTCCAGGACGACTATCCGGGGTTCGTCGTCGACGAGATTCTCGGCCGCGAACTCGCGGCGACCATCGCGGGCGGGCAACCGCTCTCGTTGCTCGCACAGGCGACGTTCCACTTCGCGGACACGGCGACGCACACCGACGGCGTCGCCGGTGCGGACGACTTAGACGCCGCCCTCGCGGCCGGCTTCCAGACCCGACTCCCCGGCTGGGAGTGGCGCGAACGGGAGAGCCCGTTCGCGGTGACGCCGGATTAGGAGAGGACCCGTTCGAGGGGTTCGCCGTCGTCGCGCTCCTCGGTCGCCGGACGTTCGCGTTCGGCGATAGTTCGCAGTCGCTCGGTGAGACACCCGGCGTACTCGTCGCAGAGGGTGACGTTCGTCACGACGCCGTTCTCGAACTCGACGAGTGCCGCGCGCGGGACGCGCCGCATCTGCGTGGGGGGCCCCATCCGTCCGCGACCCACCGTCCGCGACTCCGTCGAGATGGAGGCGTCGCTCCCGTGTCGCCACGCCCAGCGCTTCAGTTTGCCGAGGCGGTCCAGCGTCCTCCGCGGCACCTCGTCGTCGGGGTACCCGCCGGCGACGTCCACGTACCGGTCCCACGTCTCGACGGCGGCGGCGTCCACGTCGCCGCGTTCCTCGAGGTGACGGAGGCGCTCGGCCACCCGGTCGAACTCGTTTCGGCCGCCCGTCTCCGTCGCCTCGCGCCACAGTTCGACCCGCGTCTCGTTCCGGTCGGACCCGCCGGTACGTTCCGACCGTTCGGTCGTCCGTTCTCGGTTCTCCGGGCGCTTGGTGACCTGTGTTAACATTGGTCCCACCTATCGTATCGTACATCGTGGGAGCACATCTAGCTGACGCCTCCTCACCGCTGAGCGAACTATCCGTGCGTCCGGAAACACTCCGCCGACGGGGAGTCTACCGGGGAGACAGGTTCGGTGAGCCTCCGACGCTTCAGGAGATTTAAGGCCGCAGTCGGGAGAAATACCGCTAATGAGCGACGAACAGGAACTCGGCATCACCGAGTCCAAGCAGTACAACACGGGCGAGTGGTACGCCGAAGTCGTCCAGAAGGCAGGTCTCGCCAACTACGGTCCCGAAGGCATGAGCGGGTTCATCGTCACGCGTCCGCGGGCGTACGCGCTCTGGGAGCGAGTGCAGGGGTTCCTCGACGCGAAGTTCAAGAGCACGGGGGTCCAGAACGCCTACTTCCCGCTCTTCATCCCCGAGAGCTACCTCGAACGCGAGAAGGACGTGGTGGAGGGGTTCGACCCCGAAGTCGCGTGGGTCACGCACGCCGGCCACCAGGAACTGGAGGAACGACTCGCCGTCCGACCCACCTCCGAGTCGATAATCGCGCCGTACATGGCGCAGTGGGTCCGTAGTCACCGCGACCTCCCCCTGCGCGTGAACCAGTGGGCCTCGGTCGTTCGGTGGGAGGCGACCGAGACGAAGCCGTTCTTCCGCACGAAGGAGTTCCTCTGGCAGGAGGGACACACCGCGCACGCGACGCACGACGACGCGTGGGAGGAGACGATGACGCGTCTCGAACAGTACGAGTCGGTGTACGAGGACCTGCTGGCGATTCCGGTCCTCCGCGGCGCGAAACCCGAGCACGACAAGTTCCCCGGCGCACACACGACGACGACGGTGGAGGCACTCATGCCCGACGGCAAGTCCGTGCAGGGAGCCACCTCCCACCACCTCGGTACCTCCTTCGCGGAGGCGTTCGACATCACCTACACCGACGTGGACGAGGAGAGTCAGGCGACGCACACCACGTCGTGGGGCCTCTCGTGGCGCGCACTCGGCGCGCTCATCATGACGCACTCCGACGACCAGGGACTCGTCCTGCCGCACACCGTCGCGCCCGAACAGGTGGTCGTCGTCCCCATCTGGCAGGCCGACACGCAGGAGAAGGTGCTCGAGTACGCCGAGTCCATCACCGAGGAACTGGAGGCCGACGGCATCCGCGTCGAACTCGACGACCGAGACGAGCGGAATCCCGGCTTCAAGTTCAACGAGTGGGAACTGAAGGGCGTCCCCGTCCGCTTCGAAATCGGCCCGAACGAGGTGGACGACGACGTAGTGACGGTTGTCCACCGCCCCGACGGCGAGTCGAAGGAGGTCCCCCGCGAGGACATCGCCGAGACGGTGCGCGCGGAGTTCGACGAGGTGTATGCGAAACTGTACGCCACCGCCGAGGAGAACCTCGCGGAGAACGTCCGCGAGGCGGACTCCCGTGCCGACATCCTCGGAACCATCGGTCAGCACGGCGGGTACGTGAAGGCGCCGTGGTGCGGCGACGAGGACTGCGAGGCGGAGATAAAGGACCAGATAGCCGCGGAGATAGTGATGGTCCCCCTCAACGACGAGGAGGCCGAGATTCACGGCGGCGAGGAGTGCGCCGTCTGCGGCGACGACGCCGAGGAGACGGCGTACTTCGCGAAGTCGTACTGAGCGGACGCCGGGAGAAACGCGTCCCGGCGGGCGGGCACCGACGCCGCCGGGACGGCCACCAGTCCCTTACTCGTACCGACCGAACGTGGCGACGCGATGGTACGCCCCTTCACGCAGGAGGACGTGGACAAACGCATCGTGACCGCCGCCGGCGACACCGTCGGGACGGTTCGCGGCGTCGAGGACGGCCGCGCGACGGTCGAACGAACCGACGACGACGAGAGCCTCACCGACGAGATAAAGGAGATGCTCGGCTGGAGCGACGACGACGACACCTACGAACTGACCGGCGACGACGTCGAAGAGTACGAGGACGGCAACCGCATCCGACTGCCCGGATACACCGGATAGTCGCCGTCGACGCCGTTCTCACCGCGTGCTGAATTACTCGGACCGGTGACGTAGCAGGTTCGCGGCCAACACCTCCTTACGAGTGCCGTGTTAATTTTCTATCGCGATGGCACGAAAATTCAGAGACGACGACCGTGACAAGGAAGTAGTGACCGCCGAGGGCGACCGTATCGGCACCATCCACGACGTGAACGACGGGCGCGCAACGGTCGAACGCGACGAGGACAGCGACGGCCTGACGGGCAAGATAAAGGACATGCTCGGGTGGGGCGACGACGACGACGACAACGAACTCCGCGACGAACACGTCGACTCCTACGACGACGACCGAGTTCGACTCCGACGACACTCCTGAGCGACGGGCGTCTCCGAGACACCTTTTATTTCGGTCGCGTCTGTCGATTTCTTCGCCTCCGAGTACCATCTGTCTGCAGAATACCGATTCATTATATCTCCTAGTATGTGATAAACATGCCCTTATGCTTTCAGGATAACGCGTTTAAATGGAGAGGCTAAGTGGGACACATGACCAAGCCACATAGAGACACCCCTGTTCCGTCGGACGGACTCGCGGACCCGACCGACGAACGCTCGAACTGCGGGGTTGGTGCCGTAATCGACCTCGACGGTGGGGTAAGCCACGAGACGGTCGCGGACGGGCTCGAACTACTGGAGAACCTCGAACACCGGGGCACCACCGGTGCGGAGGAGGACACCGGCGACGGCGCCGGCATCATGGTCCAGCGACCCGACGAGTTCTTCGACGCCGTCGTGGACGCGGCGTTACCGGACGAGTACGCCGTCGGGTCGATATTCATGCCGACGGACGACGCCGCCCGCGAGACGCTCACCGACCTGTTCGAGCGCGAACTCGCCGCGCACGGGCTGACGGTCGTGACCTGGCGGGACGTGCCCACGGACAACGCGGACCTCGGGAAGACGGCGCTCGACTCCGAGCCCGACGTGTGGCAGGCGTTCGTCGTCCCGGAGACCGAGATGGACGACGACGAGTTCGACCGCGCGCTCTACCTCGCGCGCCGCGCCGTCGAGAACGCGGTGGACGAACTCGACGAACGGGGAGCCGCGCGCTTCTACGTCTGTTCGCTCTCGCGGAAGACGCTGGTCTACAAGGGCCTCCTGAAGGGCGAACAGCTCGCGGACTACTACCCCGACCTGCGGGACGAACGGCTGAAGACGACGCTCACGCTCGTCCACGCGCGGTTCTCGACCAACACGCTGGGCGCGTGGCACCTCGCGCACCCGTACCGCCACATCATCCACAACGGCGAGATAAACACCATCCGCGGCAACGTCAACTGGATGCGCGCGCGGGAGACGGACCTCGAACACCCCGACTTCGGCGACGACATCGACACGGTCAAGCCGGTGACGAAGGCCGACCAGTCCGACACCGCCTCCGTCGACAACGCGGTCGAACTCCTGCTTCAGGGCGGCCGCGAACTCCCGCACGTCCTGCGGATGCTCATCCCCGAGGCCTACCGCGGCGACGACGCGATGTCGGCGGAACGCCGCGAGTGGTACGACTACCACGCCTCGCTGGTCGAACCGTGGGACGGTCCCGCCCTCGTGGCGGCGACCGACGGCGACCGGGTGGCGGCCGTCCTCGACCGCAACGGGCTCCGCCCCTGCCGCTACGACGTGACGACGGACGGCACGCTCGTGATGGCCTCCGAAGTCGGCGCTCTGGACACCGACCCCTCCGAGATTCGCGAACGCGGTCGGCTCCAGCCCGGCCAACTGTTCGTCGCTGACCCCGAAGAGGGGCGCGTCATCCCCGACGAGGAGGTGTTCGACTCGCTGACCGACGAGAAGTACGGCGAGTGGGTCGACGACCAGCAGCGCCGGATGTCCGACCTCGCGGACGCCGACGACTACGCGCCGCACGGCGTCGTCGACGACCTCCGCGCCCGGCAGGCCGCCTTCGGCTACACCACCGACCAGCTGAACCACCTCATCGAACCGATGGCGAGAGACGGGAAGGACCCCGTCGGCTCGATGGGCGACGACACGCCGCTGTCGGTGCTGTCGGACTTCGACCGCCCGCTCTTCACCTACTTCAAGCAGCTGTTCGCGCAGGTGACGAACCCGCCGTTAGACTACATCCGGGAGGAACTCGTCACCTCGCTGGAGTCGCGTCTCGGACCGGAGCGGAACCTGCTGGACGAGACGCCGGAACACGCCCGGCAACTCGTCCTCGACTCGCCAATTATCTCCGACGCCGAGACGGCCGCCATCAAGAACCTGAACGGCGACATGTCCTCGGCGGTCGTGGACATCACGTTCGACACCGAGACGGCCCTCCGGGACGCCGTCGAACGCGTCCGCGCCGACGCGGTGGCCGCCATCGAGGACGGCGCGGACGTGGTCGTCCTCTCGGACCGGGGCCTCGACGCCGACCGAGCGGCCGTCCCGAGTCTCCTCGCGACGGGCGCGGTCCACCACGAACTCGTCCGGACCGGCCTGCGCAACCACGCCGGCCTCGTCGTCGAGTCGGGCGAACCGAGCGAGGTGCACCACATGGCCACGCTCGTCGGCTACGGCGCGGGAGCGGTCAACCCCTACCTCGCCTACCAGACCATCGGCGACATCGTCGCCGGCCCCGACGGCGCGGACGAGGAGAAGGCCATCGCCGCCTACACGAAGGCGCTCGAAGACGGCGTGCTGAAGACGATGGCGAAGATGGGCATCTCCACCGTCGCCTCCTACCAGGGCGCGCAGATATTCGAGGCCGTCGGGCTCGACTCCGACTTCGTCGCCGAGTACTTCGAGGGGACGGAGATTCGGACCGAGGGTATCGGCATCGACGTCGTCGAACAGGACCTGCTGACCCGCCACGCCGTCGCCTACGGTGCCGACCCCCAACTCCAGCATCAGGGCGAGTACGAGCACCGCTCGAACGGCATCTACCACCAGTGGAACCCGAAGACGGTCGGGACCCTCCAGCAGGCGGTCCGCTCGGGCGACTACGAGAAGTATCAGGAGTTCGCCGACCTCATCAACGACCAGTCGAAGGAACTCCAGACGCTCCGGGGTCTGCTGGAGTTCGACTCCGACCGCGACCCGGTGCCTCTCGACGAGGTGGAACCGGTCGAGGACATCGTCGAGCGCTTCTCGACGGCGGCGATGTCGCTCGGCAGCCTGTCGCCGGAGGCGCACGAGAACAACTCCATCGCGATGAACCGCATCGGCGGGAAGTCCAACTCCGGCGAGGGCGGCGAACCGCCCGAGCGGTTCGGCACGGAGAAGGAGTGTAACGTCAAGCAGGTGGCGTCCGGCCGGTTCGGCGTCACCAGCCACTACCTCTCCAGCGCCGACGAACTGCAGATAAAGATGGCGCAGGGGTCCAAGCCCGGCGAGGGCGGTCACCTGCCCGGCAAGAAGGTCAACGAGATGATAGCGCACGTCCGCTTCGCGACGCCGGGCGTCGGTCTCATCTCGCCGCCGCCGCTGCACGACATCTACTCCATCGAGGACCTCAAGCAGCTCATCCACGACCTGAAGTCTGCCAACCCCGACGCGGACGTCAACGTGAAACTCGTCTCCGAAGCCGGCATCGGCACCATCGCCGCCGGCGTCGCGAAGGCGAACGCGACGTGGTCCACATCTCGGGCCACGACGGCGGCACCGGCGCGTCGCCGAAGACGTCCATCAAGAACGCCGGCCTGCCGTGGGAACTCGGACTCGCGGAGGCCAACCAGATGCTCCGCGCGACGAACCTGCGCTCGCGCATCCGCGTCACCGCCGACGGCGGCATGAAGACGGGTCGCGACGTGGCCGTCGCCGCCCTCCTCGGCGCCGAGGAGTACGTCTTCGGGACGGCATCGCTCGTCACCTCGGGCTGCGTGATGGCCCGACAGTGCCACGAGAACACCTGTCCGGTCGGCGTCGCCACCCAGCGGGAGGACCTGCGCAAGCGCTTCCCCGGCCAGCCCGACCACGTCATCAACTACATGACGTTCATCGCGGAGGAACTCCGCGAGATACTGGCCGAACTCGGCTTCCGGTCGGTCGAGGAGATGATCGGCCGCCCCTCGCTGCTCTCCCAGCGCGAGACGGACCACGAGAAGGCCAAGCATCTCGACCTCTCGTCGGTCATCGCCGAGCCCGCCTCGGGCGCGCGCTACAAGACCGAAGAACAGGCGCACAGCGACGTGGCCGAGAGCCTCGACCACGAACTCGTCGAGGCGGCCGAACCGGCGCTCGAACGCGGCGAACCGGTCGAGATTCGCCGCGAGGTGTCGAACGTGGACCGCGCCATCGGCGCGATGCTGTCGAACGAGATATCGAACCGCTACGGCGGCGAGGGACTCGCGGACGACACCATCCGCTGTGAGTTCTCCGGCGTCGCCGGCCAGTCGTTCGGCGCGTTCCTCGCCAGCGGCGTGACGATGCGCCTCTCGGGCGCGTCGAACGACTACGTCGGCAAGGGACTCTCCGGCGGGAAAGTCGTCGTCACGACGCCCGAAACGGCCGCCTACGAGGCCGACGAGAACGTCCTCGTCGGCAACGTCGCCTTCTACGGGGCGACGCAGGGCGAGGCGTACGTCAACGGCGTCGCGGGCGAGCGCTTCTGCGTCCGCAACTCCGGCGTGAAAGCGGTCGTCGAGGGCGTCGGCGACCACGGCTGCGAGTACATGACCGGCGGCGTCGTCGCCGTCCTCGGCGACACCGGCCGCAACTTCGCCGCGGGGATGTCCGGCGGCGTCGCGTACGTGTACGACCCCGACGACGAGTTCGAGGCGAAGGCGAACACCGGCATGGTGTCGCTCTCGGACGCACTCGACGACTCCGACGAGGCGATGCTGCACCGTCTCGTTGAGAACCACGCGGCGTACACCGACTCCGAGCGCGCGTCGTGGATGCTCGACGACTGGGCGAGCGTCGTGGACGACTTCGTGAAGGTGATGCCCGACGCCTACGCCGACATCGTCGCGGAACGCGCCGAGGCGGACGTGCGGCGCGAACTCCCCGAGTCGGCGTCGGCCGTCTCGCCCGACGGCGAGTCCGGGACGCTGGCGCAGACCAGCGACGACTGAGCGGACTGCGGCGCTGACCGGACTTGCACGGGGAGAGGCCGCCCGGGACGCCGCCCACTCCCGGTAGCCGACTCCGGTACTTCCACACTTTTCACCGCGGCCCGCAGAGTGAGTCGTATGACCGACACCGCACTCGTCGTCGGCGGGACGCGCTTCATCGGCCGGCACGCCGTCGACGACCTGTTGGACCACGGCTACGACGTCGCCATCTTCAACCGCGGCAACCACGAGAACCCGTTCGCCGAGGACGACCGGGTCACGCACGTCGAGGGCGACCGGACGGACGACACGGCGCTGAAGGCCGCGAAACTCTCCGTCGAACCGGACGTCGTGGTCGACTGCGTGGCGTACCACCCCGCGGACGTGGAGGCGGCCGTCGAGATATTCGCCGACGTGGACGCCTACGTCTACATCTCCAGCGGTGCGGCGTACGGCCGCGAGGAGATTCCAAAGCGTGAGGGCGAGACGCCGCTGTGCGACTGCACGCCCGAACAGGCCGAGTCAGACTCCTCGGAGTCCTACGGGCCGCGGAAGGCCGAGGGCGACCGCATCGTCTTCGACGCCGCGATGGACGGCGTGAACGCGATGTCGGTCCGCCCGTGCATCGTCTACGGCCCCGACGACTACACGGAGCGACTGGACTACTGGATAGACCGGGTCGAGACGTCCGACCGCGTCGTCGTCCCCGGCGACGGGACGAACGTCTGGCACCGCGCGTACGTGAAGGACGTGGCGAGTGCGCTCCGCGTCGTCGCCGAACGCGGGACGCCCGGCGAGGCGTACAACGTCGGCGACCGGCGACTCGTCACGCTGGAGGAGATGGTGGACCTGATAGCCGAGGCGGCCGACACAACCGTCGAAGTCGTCCACGCGGGCGAACGAGAACTCGCCGCCGCCGACCTCTCCGCGGACGACTTCGTCCTCTACCGGGACTACCCGCACGTCCTCGACACGAACAAACTGGCCGACCTGGGCTGGGACTCCACCCCCCTCGACGAGGCGATGGCGGCGTCGGTGGACGACCACCGCGACTCCGACCGCGACGGCTCCGAGTGGGACCCCGGCCGCGACGCCGAGGAGTCGGTGCTGGAGATTCTGGACACGCTGTAACAGTCGGAGTGGCTCGGCCGCGTGCCGTTCGCGGCCGTCTCGGCCGCGGGCATCACTGTCGCCCGCGTCTCGGTCGACCGCCGCGCGCCCGTCGCCTCAGTCCCCGAACTCGTCGTGGTCCATGCCGGGGACCTCCTCCTCCAACCACTCGCGGAACCACTTGACCCGCTTGAGTCGCTGGTGGGCGATGCTCTCCGCGCTGTCGCTCTCGATGCGGTCCGTCGCGGCGTGCCCGCGTTCGAGGACGCGTTCGACCATCTCGGAGGCGTCCATGTGGGTTCGCGCCTCGTAGCCCATGCGGAGGAGCATCAGGACGGTGCCGTTCGCGCCGACTTTGTCGAGGATGTCCGCCTCGATGAGACACCGCGTCTCCAGCGTCACGTCCTCCAGCGACCCCTGATAGGAGTGGTCGGCGACGACCTGACACACCTGTTCGACGAACGACTGCGGGAAGTCGCCGTGCGACGTGAGGTACTCGCGGGCGACGCGCGCGCCCTCCTCGGCGTGGACCTCCTGGTCGGCCTCCAGTTTGGCGATGTCGTGGAACAGGGCGGCGACGCGGACGACGTCCACGTCTCCCCCCTCCGCGTTCGGCTATCTTCGAGGCGAGGTCGACGACGTTGAGGATGTGGTTGAACCGGTACTCCGCGCTGTGCCACGGATACCACCGCATGCGGCCGCCGTCGTCTTCGTTCTCCACGCTGGCGGCGAGGTAGTCCTCGACGAATCGCTGCATCGTCTCGAACTCCTCGGCGGACACGGGAGATTCCTTTATTTCAACGCCCACGGTGCCACCTCCGATCGACACGTTGGAGGGAAGTTCGAACGTTCGCGTTCGTATTCATTACCCGAATTAATGGTTGTTCCGCTCTTAGGCGTTACGACGAGCGAGACCGTTGCTCGGCGGCGCGCGGACCGCCCGACGCCCGTACGGCGACCGAAGGCCCTTACTCCCTGCGTTCGTACTGAGGCCATCAGATGCCGAGCGAACCCCTCTACTTCGAAGACACCGCCCGACGGTCGTTCGAGGCGACGGTCGCGTCCGTCGCCGGCGACCGCGTCGTCCTCGACCGGACCTGTTTCTACCCGACCGGCGGCGGGCAACCGAACGACACCGGCACCCTCCGCGACGACGAGGGCCGCGAGTGGCGCGTCACGGACGTGGCGAAGCGAGGCGAGATTCTCCACACGCTCGACGGCGACCCGCCGGACCCGGGGACGGCCGTGACGGGCGAACTCGACTGGGACCGCCGACGCGCCCACATGCGCTACCACACCGTCCAGCACCTGCTGTCGGCCGTCCTCTTGGACGAGTACGACGCCGAGACGACGGGCAACCAACTGTACGACGACCACGCGCACCTCGACTGCGCGTACGACCGGTTCGAGCGGAGCGACCTCGATGCCGTCGAGTCGCGACTGAACGAACTCGTCGCCGACGCGCGGCCCGTCCGCTGGCACGTGATGGACCGCGAGGTGGCCGAGGAGTCGCTGGACACGGCGCGGACGCGCATCCACCTGCTGCCGGACTCCATCACCGAGGTCCGCATCGTCGAAGTCGCCGGCGCGAGCGACGACGACCCGCCGTTCGACCGCACGGCCTGCGCGGGGACGCACGTCGCCGACACGGCGGAGATAGGAGCGGTCGAGGTGACGGGCCGCCGGACGCAGGGAGCGACCGAGGAGCGCGTGGAGTTCGTCCTCCGAGAGTGACCCTCACCGGGGGCAACTAGCCGTCGGGCGTACAGACCCACCCATCGGGCCGGGTGCGAATCTCGTATCCGAGCGGAGCGAGGGCGTCGGCGACGGCGCGGCGTTCGCTCTCGTCGTGCGGTTCGAAGTAGACGGTCGGCCGCGCCGATTCGAGGACGGCCCGCGCACCCGCGAGGACGGCCGCCGCGCCGCCCTCCACGTCGACCTTCAGGTGGTCCGGGGGCGGGGTTCCGGCGGCGACGAGGCCGTCCAGCGTCACTACCGGCACCTCGACGGTGCCGCGGACGCGCGCCTCCCACGCGCTCGCTCGCGCCTCGTCGAACGAGCCGAGTTCGTCGTACGTCGACCGGAAGAACCGGCGGGTCCCCGTCTCGTCGCCGACGCCCTCGCCCCGCACCGCGACGTTGGCGAAGTCGTTGACGCGGACGTTCGCCGCGAGGTGCGACCGAACCGCCGGGTCCGGTTCGAAGGCGACGACGCGCGCGTCGGGCTGGCTCGCGGCGACGGCCAGCGAGTACACGCCGGTGTTCGCGCCCACGTCGTACACCACGTCGCCGGGGGCCACCGCGTCGAGGAGGCGTTCGAGCAGCACGTCGTCGCCGTGCCGGAGGAGGGGTTCGTAGCTCCGAAACGTCGCGTCGCCGACGCGCTTTCGCGTGGCGACCAGTTCGCGCTCGTGGTTCGCGCGCGTCACCGCGTAGTACGCGCCGTAGAATGGCCGGCGGAGACGCCACCGCAGTCGCGACGCGAGCGACGGGCCGTCCGTGCGGCCGAGCGACGGGACGTCGAAGTCCATCGCACGGGGAGACTCGCGGGCGGAGTATGCCCCTTTCGGTCGGGGGTGCCGACGGGACGGCCGGCGGCGCGGCGTCAGGCGTCGAACGGCGACGGGTCGTAGTCGGGCCCGACGCAGCGCGGAGCGCCAGCGGACGCGTGTGCAGGGAGAGGCGACTGGTCGCGTAGGGTTCGCCGTCGAGGCTGAAGTCGATGCTCTCGTCGTCGCCGGCGCGAATTTCGAGTTGACTGGCGCGGACGTGGAACACGTTCTCCGTGCTCTCGCCGAGCACTCGCTGGGCGATGGCCTCGGCGATCATCTCGACGGTCGGCATCTGTTCGATGACGACCACCTCGAAGTGGCCGTCCTCGACGTCCGCCTGCCCGCCCTCCTTCGCGAACCGCCGGAGGTTCCCGACCAGGACGCAGACGGCCTCGCCGGACCACCGGCGCTCCTCGCCGTTCGAGACGGCCGTGAGGTCGACGTGGAGGCCGTCGAAGTCGGCCATCTCCCGCAGGCCCTCGACGACGAAGGCGAACGACCCGAACCGCTCTTTCGAGTCGTCCGAGGTGTTGATGCTCGCGTCCGCGATGAGGCCGGCGATGCAGGACATCGCGAACGGTTTGCCGTCGGCGACGCCGACG
>NZ_WPCD01000236.1:0-5210 GCF_009741955.1 Halogeometricum sp. CBA1124
CGCCGGGTTCGACGTCACCGTCGAGAGCGCCATCCCTCTCGGCGCCGGCCTCGGGTCGTCGGCGGCCGTCGTCGTCGCCGGTATCGACGCCGCGACGCGCGAACTCGGCCACCCGCTCTCCCCCGAGGAACTCGCCGAACGCGCCTACCGCGCGGAGTACGACGTGCAGGACGGACAGGCCTCCCGCGCGGACACGTTCTGCTGTGCGGTCGGCGGTGCGGTCCGCGTCGAGGGCGACGACTGCCGCCGCATCGACGCGCCGAACCTCCCGTTCGTCGTCGGCTTCGACGGCGGCGCGGGCGACACGGGTAAACTCGTCGCGGGCGCCGCGAACTCCGCGAGGAGTACGGCTTCGCCGCCGACACCGTCGGGAGCATCGGCGACCTGGTCCGCCACGGCGAGTCCGTCCTCGCGGACGCCGACCCCGCGGCGGAACCGACCGACGAACTGCTCGCGGAACTCGGCCGCCTGATGGACTTCGACCACGGCCTCCTCGAAGCGCTCGGCGTCTCCTCGCGCACGCTGGACAACATGGTGTGGGCCGCCCGCGAGGCCGGCGCGCACGGCGCGAAACTCACCGGCGCGGGCGGCGGGGGTTGCATCGTCGCCCTGGACGAGACGCCGGAGACGGAGACGGCTCTGCGCTACACCGCCGAATGTCAGGACGTGTTCCGCGCCGAACTCGCCCCGGACGGCGTCCGGGTGGAGGAGGAATGACGACCGTCCTCAAACTGGGCGGCAGCGTCGTGACGGACAAGTCCACGCCGGAGACGGTGGACGAGGACCGACTCGACGCCGCCGTCGCGGCGATTGCGAACGCCGCCGCGGAGGGACGCGCCGCGGCCGGCGGGGCGCGGGCCGGCGGCGACCCCAGTCTCGTCGTCGTCCACGGCGGCGGCAGTTTCGGCCACCACAACGCCGAGAAGCACGGCGTCAGCGACACCGCCGGCACGCGCGACGCCGGCGCAGTCTTCGAGATTCACGACGCGATGCGTCGCCTGAACGACGCGTCGTGACCCGACTGCAGGACGCCGGCGTCACCGCTCTCCCGGTCCATCCCCTCTCTGCGGCCGCCAGAGACGCCGACGACGAGCTCTCGTTGCCCCTCGACTCGACGGCGACGATGCTGTCGGAGGGGTTCGTCCCGGTCCTCCACGGCGACGTCGTCGTCCACGCCGACGCCGGCGCGACCATCGTCAGCGGCGACGAACTCGTCACGACGCTGGCGCGCGGACTCGACGCCGACCGGGTCGGCCTCTGTTCGACCGTCCCCGGCGTCCTCGACGCCGACGACGAGGTGATTCCGGAGATTACCGCGTTCGAGGACGTGGCCGCGGTGCTGGGCGGGAGCGAGACGACGGACGTGACCGGCGGGATGGCCGCGAAGGTGCGCGCCCTCCTCGAACTCGGCGCGCCCGCGCACGTGTTCGGTCCCGACGCTCTCGACGCCTTCCTCGCCGGCGACGACGCCGGCACCGTGATTCGGGGCTGAGCCGACCCCTCACTCGGCGTCGACCACGCGGAGTTTGAGGAACCACGTCGACTCCTGTTCGTCTTCCCCTTTCCCGACGCGCACGGGGAGACGCCACCGATACCAGCCCGGTTCGTAGTACCCGTCCGTCCGCTCGTCGTCCCACACGCCGTACTCGTACGTCCGCGTCTCGCCGGCGGCCCACTCGCGCATCGCACACCCGTACGCCGGGTGGGTCCGGACACCGTCGCCGCCGCGAGTCCACCGGTTTCGAGGCCGCTCGCCGGGTTCCGCTCCCGCTCGATACAGCCACAGCCCCCCGCCGTCGCTCCGGCCCCGAGAGCGATTGAACGGACTGCACTTGCCCGTCGCGACGCTCACCGGTCGCGCGTCCCCCCCCGTTCGTCGCCGTGAGGACGAGCGTCGCGGGGTGGTCGTCGGTCACCGTCTCGGTGCGCACGTCGGCGTCGATTCGGAACTCGAACTCCTCCGGGAGGGGGTCCACCTGCGCGACGAAGACGCGCTTCGGATGTGGGTTCGGAGCGAACGGCGACGCGCCGAGACAGCCCGTAGCGAAGCAGAGTGGGAGGGCGGCGAGGAACCGGCGGCGGTTCATAGGCGAGCGTCTTCGTCTTCGGACAAGTACGTTCCCGTCGACGACACGGTATCGAGAGTCAGATGCCGAGAGTCGGATGCCGAGAGTCAGATGTTGCGGTTCAGATGTCGACGCGGAGGCCGTCGCGGGCGAACCGCACGTCGCCGTCGTACCGGTTGCCCACCGACGCCAGCATCTCCTCGTGTTTCCCCTCGGTGTGCGGATACAGGTGCGTGAGGTAGACGCGGCCCACGTCGTGTCCGGCGAGTGCCGCGCCCAACTGCGACGGGGTCGGGTGATTCGACACGTCCACCTCGTCGGGGAACGAGCAGTCGTGCGCGAGGACGGCCGCGCCGTCGGCGAAGTTCGCGAGGCCCTCGAACGCCTCCGTGTCGCCCGAGAAGACGAAGTCGCGTCGCTCGGCGGCCGCGCGTTCCTCGCCGTCGGTGCCACCGTCGTCGTCTCCCGTCCCGTCGTCGCCCCCACCGTCGCCCGCGAACCGATACGCGAGGCAGTCCGTGGAGTGTCTCGTCTCCCGCGCTCGACTTCGAAGCCGGCGACTTCGAAGGACCCGGCGGTGACTTCGCGGACCTGCAGGTCCACGCGTCCCTGCAGGTAGTCGTGCACGTCGAGGAGGCCGTCGAGGAGTCGCTTGGTCCCGGTCGGACCGACGACTTCGAGGTGCGTCTCGCCGGCCAACCACCGCGCCTCAGGAGGGCGAGGAGGTCGGAGACGTGGTCGAGGTGGTGGTGGGTGAGGAGGACCGTACCGACGCCTTCGTAGCCGACGTCGGTGTTCGCGAGGCGGTTGAGGACGCCGCTTCCGCAGTCGACGAGGAGTGACCGGTCGTCGGACTCGACGAGGAGTCCCGTCTGCATCCGGTCGGGAAGCGGCATCGCGCTTCCGGTGCCGAGAAACGTGACGCGCATGACGGCGAGTACGCCGACGGCGGTGGTATAAGTTGGTGGCTCGGGGTCGACTCCGTCGGCGGGCCGGGGGACGAACAGGTAAGAAGCAGAGATAATCACTCGTTAATACCGCTCTCTAGACGAATGTCTGACGAGTATTGATATGTGGTGGTGCTAATTGGCAGCCCGTATGGCAATGA
Source organism: Halogeometricum sp. CBA1124 (assembly GCF_009741955.1). Taxonomy (NCBI): domain Archaea; kingdom Methanobacteriati; phylum Methanobacteriota; class Halobacteria; order Halobacteriales; family Haloferacaceae; genus Halogeometricum; species Halogeometricum sp. CBA1124. The sequence goes on from NZ_WPCD01000236.1 coordinate 3,175, forward strand.
GTGCGAGCACGTCGCAGTCTGCGGTCGAACCCGACGATTCGGTAAGTATGGCCGTCGTCCGAGCAGTCAGTTCCGCCGCCGACAGGCCGGTGCTGGAGTTACCGCCGTTGTACGGGGCGATAGACCCCGACGCCCTCGACGCACTGTTCGACGGCCACCGAACGGCCGGCCGCATCGAGTTCCGGTACGCGGGTTTCCGCGTGACCGTCCGCGCCGACCGGACGGTATCCGTCTCGCCCGTCGAGTGAGAGTCGTCGACTCGTTCTGCCGGACCGACGCCGTGAGCGACTGCACCGGCCGCCGTGCGGGCGCAACCGACTTACAGACGCAGTCCTGACTGCGGGTAATGAGTAGCCGTGGCAGGCGACTTCTCTGCGAGGCGGCCGAGCGGACGGACGACCCGTTCGACTTCGACCCCGAGACCGTTCCGCTCGCGGACGAGGACGTGCTCTCGCGACTCGAACCGTCCGTCCGAGAGTGGTGGGTCGGTCAGTTCGGGCGCTACGTCGGCGGCAACGGCGGGTTCTTCACGCCGCCGCAACGCGAGGCGGTCCCCCTCATCGACGACTCGGAGAACGCCCTCATCTGCGCGCCCACCGGGTCCGGGAAGACGCTGGCCTCCTTCACCGCCATCATCAACGACCTCTTCCGCCGCGACAGGGAACTCGCGGACGGCCTGGACAACTCCGTCTACTGCCTGTACGTCTCGCCGCTGAAGTCGCTGGCAAACGACATCCACCGCAACCTCACCCAACCGCTGGAGGGAATCGCCGACCGGATGGACGAACGCGGCGAGGAGGTGACCATCCGTCACGCCATCCGCCACGGCGACACCTCCAGCGCCGACCGGCAGAAGATGCTGGAGACGACGCCGCACATCCTCAACACGACGCCCGAGACGCTGGCCATCCTGCTGAACTCCCCGAAGTTCAAGGAGAAGCTCCGGACCGTCGAGTACGTCGTCGTGGACGAGATTCACAGCCTCGCGGACAACAAGCGCGGCACGCACCTCTCGGTGTCGCTCGAACGACTGGAGAACCTCTGCGACGCCTCGCCGACCCGAATCGGCTGTTCGGCGACGGTCGAACCGCTCACGACGATGGCGGAGTTCCTCGTCGGACGCGACACCGCCGAGGGGACCTCGGCGAGCAGTCAGACGGAGTCTGGCGACCCCGACGGCACCGCCCGCGATTACGAACTCGTGGACACGCGGTTCGTCCGCGACTTCGACCTGCAGTTGGAGTGTCCGACCGACGACCTCATCGACACACCGCGCGGCGTCGTGCAGGAACGGTTCTACGACAGACTGGACGAGTTGATTCGCTCGCACACGAACACGCTCGTCTTCACGAACACCCGGTCGGGAGCCGAACGCGTCCTGCACAACCTCAGAGAGAACTACGACGGCTACGACGAGACCAACTCGGGCTGTCACCACGGCAGTCTGTCGAAGGACCGCAGACAGGAGATAGAGCGGGAGTTGAAGGAGGGGAACCTCGACGTGGTGACCACCTCCACCAGCCTCGAACTCGGTATCGACATGCCGCACATCGACCTCGTGGTGCAGGTGGGGTCGCCGAAGTCCGTCGCCTCGTTGCTCCAGCGAGTCGGCCGCGCGGGCCACCGACTCGGACAGACCGTCGAGGGGCGAGTCGTCGCCCTCGACAGGGACGAGTTGGTCGAGTGCGCGGTGATGCTGAAGAAGGCCGAAGAGGGGTTCGTCGACCGGGTGTTCGTCCCCGAGAACGCTCAGGACGTCGCGGCCCAACACGTCTACGGCATGGCCATCAACGGCGTGCGGCGCGAGGCGGAGGTGCGGCAGACGCTCCGGCGCGCGTACCCCTACCGCGACTTCTCCGACGCCGAGTGGGAGCGACTGATGGCCTACCTCACGGCCGACTACGAGGAGCTAGAGGAGAAGAACGTCTACGCGAAGGTGTGGCGCGACACCAACGACCCGCCGGACGGCGAACACCACTACGAGGAGTTCGACGTGGGCGAACGCCTCGTCGGCAAGCGCGGGCGGATGGCGCGCG
>NZ_WPCD01000263.1:0-4395 GCF_009741955.1 Halogeometricum sp. CBA1124
CTCGTCGTCGTCGCCGCACTCCTGCTGACGGCGGCGCCGGTGAGCGGTGCCTTCGACGCGGGGACGGTCGAACAGCGGGAAGAACCACAGACGGCGGACGACTTCCTCGCCGAACTCCGGGGTTACGAGGAGGAACCCGCCCTGGAGGCGTACGGCGAACTCGAAGTGGTCCGCAGTCAAGCCGTGACGAGCACGCAGATAGGTGACCTCACCGACGCGGAGGCGCGACGGATGCGACTCGTCCTCGCGACCCTCGACTCGTTCGTCAGCGCTCACGGCCTCGCCGAGGACGGCGACTACGACGCGAGCATGTCGAAGGCCGCCGAGACGGCGACGGCGATAACCGACCTGCGGGAGACAGGGGGGAGCCGGTACGCCGACCTGGCGAGTCTCGCGCTGGACCGCTTCTACGAGCGACAGGGGTCGCGCCTGTTCGAGCGGGCGCGAAACGCCGAATCGACTCCCGAACGCCTCTCGCTGCTCTCGAAGTCGGCGTCGGCGTTCAAGCGGGCGGGGGCGTCCCAGCGGTTCTCGGAGTTAGCCGTCAGAGAGAGCGACCTCCGCTCGACGTTCGAGGCGGACATTGCGACATTCGACGCTGCGACGGCGCGTGCGTCGTCGTTCCTCGACGGCTGTTCGGGCTGTGAATCGCCGCTCGCGGCCGTGCGAGCGAACCCGTCCGGCGTGTACGCGCAGTACGTCGAAGCGCGGCGCGTCCATCGACACGCCTCGCAGGCCGCGGCGATAGCGGGCGAACACTCGCTGACCGACCGACGGGAGGCGGCGACGTCGCTCGCAGCCCGGAGCGAGACGGCGCTAGAGACGTTCACCGTCGGCAGCGCGTTGCTGTCGCTCGCGTACGCACTCGTCCTCGCGGGTGCCGCCGCACTCGTCGGTCACCGCGTCGGACTGTGGGGTCGAGACGCCCGCGCAGCGCGCGTGGGCGAAATCGTTCCGGTCGTGGGGTGGGACGATGCGTAAGTCCGGCCTGCTGGCCGCTCTCGTAGCACTCGTCGTCGTCCTCGGGTCGGTCCCGTCGACGGCAGTCGCCGCGTCGGGGTCAGTCGAACTCGACGAGGCTCTCGACGACCAGGCGGAGTCCGACACGCTGTCGTTCACGTTCACCGCCGGCTCGAACGCGACGGTGACGGCGACAGAGTCGATGCGTCTGGACGGGGGCAACGTCTACTTCACCTTCGACGAGTGGGAACGGACCGACGGCGGCGGGAGCGGTGGGAGCCAGTCCTGGCAGGTGGTGGACGGCGGCACGTACCGCGTCAGTTACCACGCGACGGCCGAGTCCGGCGCGTCGGAGGGGACCCACTCGGCGACGGCCCGGGTCGAGACGCAGTCCGGCGGCTACGTCGCCAGCGAGAGCCTGTCGCTGTCGGTCGACGTGCGCTCTCCCCGGATGGGCGAGGTGCGGACGGACCAGACGACGGTCACATTCACGGACGACGACGCCCAGAGTGAGCGCGTCTCCGCCGAGATATCCAACGAGGGACGAGGCGTGATGAAGCCGACGGAGGTCACGTTCTCCGGCGTTCCGGACGGGTTCGACGTGGGCGGTGTGAGCCTCCCGAACCGAGTCGCCGGCGACAGCACCGACGGGATGAACTTCGACGTGACCGTCGATTCGTCCGTCGACGAGGGGACGTACGAGTTCTCCGCGACGCTGACCGACAACCTCGGGCACTCCGACGAGTTCCCCGTCAGCGTGACGGTGCGCAAGCCGGCCGTCGCGGAGGCGGCCACGAACACCGTCGACGTCGGCGACATCCTCGTCGGCCAGTCGTCGACGAGGACGTTCACCGTCAGAGAGGCGGCCGGATTCTCCGGACTCGACGGCGTCTCCGGCGAAATCGTCGGCGTCGAGACTGACGGCCGACTCTCGCTGTCGGGGCTGGCGTACGTCGAGACCGGCCCCGGCGGAGAGGACACCGCGGAGATGACCGTCTTGGCGGGCGACGGCGCCGACCAGCACGAGACGCTGTCGTGGGACGTCAAACTCACCGCCGACGACCGAGGGAGTCCGACGAAGACGTTCGACGTGGAGGCGCGCGTCATCTACCCCGCGAAACTCGGCGAGGTGACGGCGCCGGACACGGAGATACTGTTCGACCGGCCGAAGTCGGAGGTAGCCAGCCACACCGAGACGTCGACTGTCGAGTTCAGCAACACGGGTGACCTGCGGATGGACGTCGAGTCCGTGACGGCGACGACCGACACCGGACTCGTCGACGTCTCCGTCAGCGACGAACCGTCGTCGGTCGCCGGCCTCGACACCGGGAGCGCCACGCTCGAATACAGCGCGGCCCCGGACGCGCCCGAGGGAACCTACGAGGTCACCGTGACCGTCCGGACGCGTCGGCGGGGGAGAAGACCGTCACCCGAGCAGTCTCCGTCGACCACGGCGTCGAACTCGACGTCGAACGGAACGACGTCGAGTTCGGCGAGACGGTGGTGACGAAGGAGCGAACCGAGAGCCTGCGGGTCTCGGAACTCCTCGAGTACGAGCGCGTGGACGACGTGACGCTCGAGAAGGTGTCCGGGCCCGACCGGTGGCTGACGGTCGCCGAACGGCCGCCGAACGCGTTCGAACCCGGCGAGCGAGCACCGCTCGTGTTCGCCCTCCAGTTCGACACGCAGGCCGAACTGTACCGGTCGTACAACTGGACGTTCGTGCTGTCCGGGTCGGGCGTCGAGTCCGAGCGAATTACGGTGCGCGCGACCACGAAACCGTACTCGTTCGACCGTATCACCGACCCCCTGCGCGAGCAGTCCTCCGAGAGCGGATGGCGCGGGACCGTCGCCGGAGAGATGTCGACGTCGCTCGACCGTATCGAGTCGCGGCTGCAGTCGGGCGAGTCCGTCCCCAGCGACGACCTCTCGGCCGGCCTCGCGGCGGGACGCGGCACGCAGTTGTTCATCGAGTCGGCCGCCGCGGCCGGAGACGCCCAGTCCGCGGGGAACTACTCGGCGGCGCAGACGGCTATCGTTCGCGCCGCCGCCGCGCATCGATCCATGCGCGCGTACGTCGACGACCTGACCGCGCCGGAGGTCAGCCGACCGGCCGAAGACGCCGTCACTGCGGGCGACGAACGCCTCGGAGAACTGGTCGCCGAACAGGAGCGACACTACCGAGAGACGCTGGCAGCCGAGGACGCCACCACTATCGAACGCGCGCGAGCGAAGCGGAGTCTCGGAACCCTCGCGGCCGCCAGCGGCGAATCTGAGCGCGCCGAGCAGTTGCGGACCGAGGCCGACGCGGCGTTCGACACGTACCTCGAACAGGTGCGGAACGCGAGTGCGACCCGGCGGGACGCGCGCGACGTGCGCGCCGCCGTCGAAGCGAACGCCACGTTCGTCCTGTTCGACTACGGCGTCGTGTTGAACCCCGCCCGGTTCGACGCGGTCACCGACCGGACAGACAGGGCACTCAGCCACTACGAGCGGGCGCGGACGGAGTTCACCGCCGCGGGTGCGACCGAGGAGGCGAGTCGGACACGCGCCGAACAAGCGGCCGCGCGGCAGTCGCTCCGGGTGACCGAGTACACGCTGTACGGGTCGCTCGCCCTGTACGGACTCGTCGCGCTCGGACTCCTCGTCACCGTCGCTCGCAGACTGTACGCCTACGTGCAGGACGCGCGGACGGCGTCGAGCGGCGACTTCCTCGTCGCTTCGTCCCCGGCCGACGCCTGAGGGTCGAGGCGACGCGGGCGACGAAAAACAGTCTCGCGCTCCGACCGCAGTTCTCGCGCTACTCCTCTCGTGCCGTCGTGACGAGAACGACCGGACGCAACGCCGGGTCGTCGCGACGTCCGGACGCGGCGAGCGACCCGTCGACGGATTCGACGACGACGGACTCGCTCGCCGTCTCGTCGGCAGTTTCGGTGGTCACGTCGACGGGGAGGCGGAGTTCGTCCGCGTCCGCGTCGACGTCGACTCGGTGCGTGAACGACTCGCCCGGTTCGACCGACTCGAACGACTCGGGACCGTAGTAGAGGTAATCGTCGGGCGCCGCGCCCGTCGCCTCCACCGTCACGGCGTCGAGCGTGGCGTCTCCCTCGTTGGTGAACCGGAGGACGACTTCACCGTAGCCGTCGGCGATATCCGTCTCGGGCGCGACGGCCGCCGACAGGTCGACGGTTCGCCCCGGACGCTCCCGGCGCGCGACCAGCGTTTCGAAGTACGCCGTCGCGTCGGGGTCGTCTGCGGGCGCGTGTTCGACCGCCGCGCGGACGGCGTCGTCGGGTATCGAGTCGGTCATCGAGACCGAGCGGTCGACCGTCTCGCCGGGGTCGACGACCTCGTCGATGGTCTCCCCGTTGCGCGCCCCCCGGACGGCGATTTGGGTCACTATCCGCGGCCGGTCGCCGGTGTTCTCGACGACGA
>NZ_WPCD01000156.1:0-8685 GCF_009741955.1 Halogeometricum sp. CBA1124
CGTCGGCGTCCTCGCGTTGCTCTCCGGGTTCGCCTGCTTCTACTACGGCGCGCGGGCGCTCGAACTGCGGCGCGCCGTCGCCCGCGTGAACCGACCGGACGACCCCGCCGAGAACGTGACCGGCGTCGACGACGCGCGATGGCGTGGTTGCTCCCGCCGGAGGAACGACCCGAGATGCCCGCGGACCCGGCCGAAGACATCTCCGTGGAACGCGGCGTCGCCCTCCTCGCCCTCGGCGCGGTGGTCTGCCTATTCGGCCTCCTCAGTTTCTAGCCGCAGCGACTTCGCGAACACCACCGTCGGGTACGACTCGTCGTCCACCTCGTACGAGCCCTCGCCGACCGCATCGAAGCCGCGGGCGCGGTAGAACGCGCGGCCGTCCTCGTTGTCGGCGAACGTCTGGAGGACGAGTCGCCGCGCGTCGCCGTCGGCGGGGGCGGCCCGTTCGACGTGCGAGAGGAGGGCGGAGCCGACGCCGTCGCCCCAGTCGTCGGGGCGAACGTACAGTGCGCGCAGTTCGGCATCGTCGGCCGGGACGAACGACTCCGTGCGGTCGGCGTCCCAGACGGCGTGTGCGAACCCGACGACACCGGTGTCGACGTCGACGGGCGGCGAGTTCGCGGTGCCGGGCGACGAGTCTGCGCCGGCCGCCCCCGCGTCGGACGTGGCGACGAACACGTCGTCGTGGAGCGTCACGTCCTCGTACGCCGCTTCGAGTCGGTCCAGTCGGTCGGCGGGTACGTCCGCGGCCGGCAGCGACGCGGCCGGGAGGATGTGGTCGAACGCGGCGCGCCACGCGAGACGCCACGTCCGCATGGCGTCGCAGTACTCCGCGAACGAGGCGACGGGGCGGACGGTCACGGGACCCTGCATCACGGCGCTAGACGGGTTCGTGCGTAAAAGGTGATACGACCAGACAGACTCCGTCGGCCGCCGAGTGCCGGGTTCGGCTCGGTTCGGGTACGATGTGGCTCTTCTCAGGAGTCGTCGATCGCGGCGCGCAGGGCCGCCTCGGCGCCGCCGGCGAGTTCGCGTGCGCGGCCCTCATCGCGGGCCTCGGCGTAGACGCGGACCTTCGGTTCGGTGCCGGAGGGCCGAACGAGCACCCACGCGTCGCCGTAGTCGAGGCGGTAGCCGTCCGTCGTGTTCGGCGTCGCCTCCGAGGAGTCGGCGTAGTCGCGGGCCGCCTCCAGCATCGCTTCGAGTTCCGCCTCGTCCTCGTACGCGAGGTTGACGCGGACGTCACGTAGTCGGTGTAGGGGGCGATGACCTCGCTCACCGGTCGGTCGGCGACGAGTTCGAGGAACTTCGCGGCGGTGTAGGCGCCGTCGCGCACGAGTCGGTAGTTCGGGAAGAATATCCCCCCGTTGCCCTCGCCTGCGATGGGGACGGACTCGCCCTCGGCCCACAGGTCGCGAATCCGCGTGATGAGGTTCGTCGCGCCGATGGGCGTCAGTTCGAGGTTCGCGCCGACGTCGTCGCAGACGTCCACGAGACGCTGGGAGACGTTGACGGCGGCGACGGTGGTGTCGCCCTCGTCGAGGTGGGCGGCAGCGAGGGCGGCCAGCGAGGCTTCGCCGGCGACGAACTCGCCCGCCTCGTCCACGAAGACGGCCCGGTCGGCGTCGCCGTCGTGAGCGATGCCCACGTCGGCGTCGCTGGCCTTCACGAGGCGGCAGAGGTCGCCGAGTTTGCTGCCGACGGGTTCGGACTCGCGGCCGGGGAAGTGGCCGTCGGGGTTGGCGTTGACCGTGACGACCTTACAGCCGAGTTCGCGGAAGAAGTCGGGGCTGGTGAGACAGCCGGCGCCGTGGCCGGGGTCGAGCGCGACGGTCAGGTTCGCGTCCGCGATGGCGTCGCCGTCGACGGCGGTCAGGAGGTCCTCGACGTACTCGCGGTTCGCCGAGTCGACGTGCCGAATCTCGCCAACCTCGTCCCACGACGCGGTGGCGAACTCCTCGGCGAGGACGTGGTCCTCGATGCGTTCGAGGTCGGCGACGGCGAGTTCGACGCCGTCGTCGCCGACGAGTTTGATGCCGTTGTACTCCGGCGGATTGTGAGAGGCCGTGATGACCACGGCCGGAACCTCCTCGGCCTCGCAGTAGCGGACCGCGCCGGGCGTGGGGACGGCGCCCAGCACGTCCACGTCCACGCCGACGCTGGTGAGACCGCTCGCGGCGGCGTTCGAGAACATCTCCCCGGTCGTTCGCGTGTCGCGCGCGACCACCGCACGGTCCGACCCCCAGACCGTCCCGGCCGCCTTGGCGACGCGCAGGACGAACTCGGGCGTGAGGCCGTCCCCCACGACGCCACGGGTCCCGCTCGAACCGAACAGTTTCATTACCAGTTGCTGATTCGCCCGGCATCAAAGCGGTTGCGAATCGTACCCTCCGGCGGGTTTCGTTCGCACCCGTCGCGTCCGACTCGTCGTCGTCCGTCGTTCGACCCCGCTCGGTCCGCCGTCACCGCCCACTTTCCGCCGTCACCGTCACCGCCCACTTCCCGCCGCCTTCGGAGACTTTAGGCGCACCGGCGCCCACGCTCTCGCATGTCCGAGGCGTTCCCGACGTTCGAGGTGATTCCGGCGGTAGACATGCAGGACGGCGAAGTCGTCCAGTTGGTGCAGGGCGAACGCGGCACGGAGAAGCGGTACGGCGACCCCGTCGCGGCCGCCGAACGCTGGGTGGACGAGGGGGCGTCCACGCTCCACCTGGTCGACCTCGACGGCGCGTTCGAGGGCGAACGCCAGAACGCCGACGCCGTCGAGGCCGTCGTCGCCGCCGTCGACGTGCCCGTCCAGTTGGGCGGCGGCATCCGGACGGCCGCGGACGCCCGCGAACTCCTCGAACTCGGCATCGAACGCGTCATCCTCGGCACGGCCGCCGTGGAGAACCCGGACGTGGTCGCCGAGATAAGCGAGACGCACCCCGGCTCCGTGATGGTGAGCCTCGACGCGCGGGACGGCGAAGTCGTCGTCTCCGGGTGGACCGAGGGGACGGGATTGGACCCCGCAGAGGCCGCGGCGCGCTACGAGGAACTCGGCGCGGGCGCGATTCTGTTCACCGACGTGGACGTGGAGGGGAAGCTAGAGGGGGTCCAGACGGACGTGACCCGCCGCGTCGTCGACGCCGTCGACATCCCCGTCGTCGCCTCCGGCGGCGTCGCCTCGCTCTCCGACGTCCGGGCGCTGAAGGACGCGGGCGCGGCCGCCGCCGTCGTCGGGACGGCCCTGTACGAGGGCGCGTTCACGCTCCGCGACGCGAACGACGTCTGACGCGCTACGGCGACCGTTCTCCGTCCGCCGACGCGGCCGTCGCCGACTCGGAGGCGTCGTCCGGTCGGCGCTCTCCGCCGTCGTCCGTCCCGTCGCTCGCGCCGTCCATCGCGTCACTCTCCCCGTCACCGTCGCCGTTCGCACCGCCGCTCTCGCCGTCACCGGTGCCGTCGTCCGGACGGTCGAACGCCGGCGGGGCGTACGTGTAGAGGTAGCCGTCGTGGAGGACGTAGTACGTCCCCGCCTCGGCGTCCTCGACGACGCTGCTGTTCGTGTCGATGGCGAAGTCGACGAGGTCCGCGAGCGACTCGGCCTCCGCGCGGGGGCGTTCGAACGCCGAGGCGGGCAGGTCGATGGCGTGAATCCACTCGTCGAACTCCGACCGGGCCTCGCGGAACGAGAGCCGTTCCGTCTCGGCCGGCGTCGGCGGCGCCAGACGGCCGCGCCGGCGCGCCCAGACGAGTCCGACGGCGCCGCCCAGTCCGACGCCGAGGAGCACCGGCCCCCCGAGTTGCCGCACCGGCCCGTACCGGTTCGGCACGGTGACCGTCCGGGTCGGCGCGTGCCGGTCGGTCGTCGGCCCCGGGTCCTCGACGGTGTACGCGTTCCCCAGTCCGACGGGTAGGGCGTACCGCTCGGTCCGGTCGACGGACTCCCCGTTCACCGTCCCCGTCAGCGTGACGGTGGCGCGGACGAGCGCTTCGGTCTCGCCGAGCGACGCTCCCAGTTCCTCGTCTATCCGGTCCGTCTCGCGTGCGAGTTCGGTGGCGTTGAACGAGAACGGGACCTCGACGGACTCGCCGGGTGCGACGCCGCGCGCCTCCGACTCGCCGAGGTTCCGCGTCCGTTGCCAGTACCGCGTCTGGACCGCCCCGGACTGGTTCCGCTCGACGGCCTGCAACACCACGTCGGCGTCGACGCGGAGGGTCAGCGACCCGCCCTCGCTGGCGGCGTACCCGTACGTGAAGTTGCCGTCGAGTCGCGGCGCGATGGCACCGTAGTACGCCGACCGGTCCGTCAGCGTGGCGCCGACGGGGTACACCGGGTTCGGTTCCGTGACCGTCGCGGCGTGGCCGAACTCGGCCGTCGTCTCCCACCACGCTCCCGGACGCTCCTCGACGTGCGTCCCCGGGTCGACGTGAGTCGCGTACGTCACCCACCCGCCCGCCGCGGCGAGGACGAGCATACACCCGACCACCAGCGCGAAGTTGCCTGTTATCACTCCCCGTGCCCGAATCTCCCAGTCAGACATCGCTCGTCTGTCGAGAGAGTAACACGATAGTAACGTCGTGGGTAACGTAGTTTCAGGTCTCGTTACAGGCGTGACGTTGGAGCGCGCCGGTCACTCGCGGGCGTACAGGCCCCGCACCGCCCGTCGAATCCGCCGCCGCATCGGCACCGCTCGGTTCCGACTGCGATTGCGGACCCGACCCGACCCGACGAGGGCGACGGCGAGGAGGTAGAACGGCACGCCGAGGAGGGCGTCGACGGCGACGATTGGTGCCCACGGGTGGACCCGGTAGAGCGACTCCGTCACCGAGTGGGGAAGCACCGCGAGGTAGCGGTGTTCGGCGACGAACCGGCGGTAGTACCCCGTCTGCGGCGGCGCAGACAGCGTCACCGTGGCGTTGGCGACGCGCCGGCCGTCGACGGTCAGTTCCTCGGGGTGGACGGCCACGCCCTCGCTGGCGGGTTCGAGGAAGACGTGGACGGGGACGAACCCGCCGTTGCCGACGGCGTAGGTGACGTTCGCGGACGTGCCCGCCGGAATCACCGTCGGTCGCTCGGAGTCGAACTCCGCGCTGACGACGCCGTACTGCTGGGTGCCCGCCGGTCCGACCATCGCCGCCGTCGCGCCGCCGACGAGGAGGAGAGTGAAGCCGAGGGCGAACAGGCGTGGGTCGATACCCTCGTCGCGGTCCGTCTCCCGCAGCCGACGCTCCCGCCCGTCGCCGCGGAGTTCGCCGACGAGGTAGTAGAGGGCCGTCGCGCCGAAGAACAGGTCCGCGAGTCCCTGCGGGCCGAGGAGGGCGCGCGTGCCGAGGAGGGAGGAGACGGTCCGTTGCACCGCCTCGACGGTGCCCCGGATTCCCGTCACGGCGGTGCCCAACTGCGGAATCACGACGACGCTCCCGCCCACCTGCCACGCCTCGGCGACTATCTGCGCCTCCTTCACCGGCGGTTCGTCGCCGTCCTGGTCGGTGAACGGGTTCGCGTCGCCCCTGGTGACGTACCCTTGTTCTGTCTCGCCGACGATTCGGTGGGTGGTCAGACCGCCGCCCTGTATCTCCTCCGCGCGGAAGACGACGACGTCGCCCACCTCGGGTTCGTCGGTGAGGGCGGAGGGGACGGCGACGAACCCGTCACCCGGTTCCATCGTGGGGGCCATGGAGCCGGTTTCGACGTAGCCGAGGAGAACGGGTTGGCCGAGGGCGGCGCCGGCGATTAACAACAGCAGAACGACACCGACCCACAGTTCTACTGCCCCAACTACGAATCGCTTCGACGCCATTCTGACAGCCAAAATAAAGGATTACTGCGGATAGTTATTGGTAACGTGAACGGAGGTGAGGGGCTTCTCTTATGGACCTTTGCCGGCGTCCACGTAGTCCTGTGAGTATGCCAGCACGACTATCTCTCCCGTCACATCGAGGTCCGATGGGTTGCTGGGAGTGTCGAATATGTACCAGTCGGGGCTGAGCGAGTCCCCTGGGGCGAGGACGTGGTCATAGCTACTCGGATCCAGAGATGGTCGATTCGTCGAATTGGACGACGAAGCACGGTACGCGCTCGGGAGCGCTTTCGGTCCGTTTATGTCTTCGGTGCTGATGTCGTCGTCGTACCAACCATTCTGATTGAATCCGGCATCACGGAGTTGATTGTACATTCCATCGGAACCGGCTTCGGACGGCTTCTCGGCGGGACCGGTTCCATTCTGGAACGCGTAACTGGCACTCCCTTCATCGATGAAGATACCGACGTTTCGATTGCTTTGATTCTGTATCTTGAACACGTCCGCGATTTCGATATCCGCTCTTCCGTTCAGATCGTCGAAGTTTAGCGCCAGCAGGCCGTCGCTATTGTAGGATGCGTAGTCGCTCGTTGGCCGCAGTTTCAGCTGCGCGGAGGCATCTCCCGTAGCCTCGACACTCACACCGCGAGTTGCGCTAGTCCTACTAAACGCCCCAGTTCCAGTCATCGCCGCCCCACCGGCGGCGAGCGATCCTAACGCGGCCAGATACTTTCGTCGTTGCATTGTCGTAGTTGTCTCCTGTCGCACCCGGGCCACCGCGACCCGTCGTGCTCACTTCCCACGTGGACCGGACACCATATTGTTACAGTTCGAACATTTCCTGACGAACGCGCTCCCGGCACGTCGCCAACCGACTCCGCGCCCGCCCGTTCGCCCCGATTGGTCCCCCGCAAACGGACCCCTCTCCCACGAGAGGTGACCGGTCGCCGAACCTTCACGTCGGATTAAACCCGCGTATTCCCTCGATACGGCCCGATTCGGCTCGAAAGCCGAGCGAACGCTCGCCGCCTCGACGCGATTCGAAAAAGAGGGGGTCGGCGATTCAGGCGTTGTCGTCCACGTCCTCGGCGACGATGGTGAAGTCGTCGTCGCCGGCGAACACGCCCGCCGCCGCCACGTCCCGCAGGTCGATGCGGACGCCGACCATCAGGGGGTCGTCGCCCGGTTCGAGAGTCGTCGTCACCGTGGTGTCGTTGCCGTAGTCGCCGTCGCTTGCGTCCTCGCCGAAGTAGAACTCGATGCGATCCTTCGCGTCCTCGATGTGAACCGCCAGCGTCTCGTCGCCGGTGTTGTTGATGCGGAACGCGTCGTCGAACGAACTGACGGCGTCCTCGTTGAGTCCGTTGCCGCCGTCCGGGTCGTTCGCGAAGTTCAGGCGGAACGCGCCGTCCAAGTTCTCGACGGCGAAGCCGTTGGCGGCCCCCTCGCGTATCTCAAGATACGCGCTGCCGTCGCCCGCGACGCTGGCGGTGATGTTTCGCTCCGCCGTGACGTTCGAGACGGCGGCGGTGCCGAACACCGCACTCCCCGCCGCGGCCAGTACCCCGAGTCCCCCGATGAACGTTCGTCGTTGCATGGTGTGTCCGCCCCGCGAGTGCGTTCGCGGGGCTCACGTCCGTCGACGCCCGCCGAACCTATTGTTAGAGTTCGAACCTCGCGTGACGAACGCGGTCCACGCCCGACGCAAACGCGTCCCGACGCCGATAGGTCGGCACGCGGCGACTCTCCGACAGATGCGGTCGTCCCGCAGAACTGAGTTTCACGCCGGCTTAATCGAACGATGGGTGTGATTGCGGGTCGCGCACACGCGGTCTTCGTACGCGGGGGGTCGACTCCCCCGGTGTGTAACTAAAGACCCCGGTTCCATTGGTGTGGCTGCGATGACAAGTGGGGCAGCGTCAGGGGGGTCACGATGAGTGAGGGGACTCACCTGACCGAAAACGGGCAGTATCGCGAGGCGAGCGAGTCGTCGTCGCCCGCGGACGCGGTGACCGACGACGACGAGGCGGACGACGGAGCGCGGGGGGACGACCGACAGCCGACGCACGAGGCGCTGTTCGAGGCGCTGAGCAACCAGCGTCGCCGGTTCGTCATCCACTACCTGAAACAGCAGGGGGCCGACGAACCGGTGGAGTTGGCCGACCTCTCCGCGCAGGTGACGGCGTGGGAGCAGGGAATCGACGCCGAGAGCCTGTCGTACGCCGACCGGAAGAACGTGCACACGTCGCTGTCGCAGTTCCACGCGCCGAAGTTGGAGGACCTCGGCTTCGTCGAGTTCGACCGCGAGGAGAGCGTCGTCGAACTCACCGACCGCGCCGAAGCGGTGAACATCTATCTGGAGACCACGTCGGGTCGGGAGTTGGCCTGGGGGCCGTACCTGCTGTTGGTCTCTTCGATACTCTCGGCCGTCGTGTTCGGCTCGCTCGTGGGCGTCCCGGTGCTCTCGGGACTCTCCCACGAGTCGCTGGCCGTCTTCGTCGCGGTGACGTCGCTCACGTCCAGCGCGGTGTTCGCCTACGACACGTGGACGCGGATGCACGTCGGGCACGACGGCCCGCCGCCGGAGCGACCGACCGATGAGGCGAGCGGGGATACTCCTCGTCGCCGCCGGTCTCGTGGTCCTGACGGCGATACCGACGGGGGGGTCTGAGCGCGACGCAGGCGGACCGTGGGGTGACCGGAACCGTCGCCTCGGACGCGAGCGCGTACGTGGGCGTCGAGATGCGTCTCGAACGGGAGCGACCCAGTCCCGGAAACGCCAGCGCGCCCGGTCTGACGGGCTCCGTCCGTCCCGACGCCAGCGTCCGGGCGAACGGGTTCCGGCCGGCGGCGAACGGAACCGTCGGTCGAAGCGGCGAGTCGCCGCCGGCCGCCGCGC
>NZ_WPCD01000041.1:0-20981 GCF_009741955.1 Halogeometricum sp. CBA1124
TCGGAACCGAACGACGACCGGAGTCTCGCGACCAAAATCGGTCTCGGCACCGAGGTGTCCGCGACGCTCTCGACGGCGGAGGTGGACTGGTACGCGTTCGCGTCGCGCAGGCGACGCCTTCACGGTCAAGTCGCCAGAGCGAACGCCGACGGCGTCTCGCTGGCCGCGGTGTTCGACGCCGAGGGAAACCACCTCGACCAGGTGTACGTCGGAAACGACACGCCGGTCGCGATCACGGAGACCGCGTCACAGTCGGGAACGTACTTCGCGGAGGTCGTGGACATCAACCAGGGCGACGGTGACTACACGCTGACCGTCTGGGACGGGTCGTCGGTACCGACGCCGACACCGACGCCCACTCCCACGCCGACCGCGACGCCGACGCCAACGCCCACTCCCACGCCGACCGCGACGCCGACGCCAACGCCCACTCCTACGCCGGACGACGGCCAGTACCCGCTGAACGGGACGCAAGACCTCCCCGGAACGGTTCAAGTCGAAGACTTCGACGAGGGAGGCGAAGGCGTCGCGTACAGCGACGTAGACGAGGCCAACCACGGCGGCCTGTACCGTCCGTCCGAAGGCGTGGACATCGAGGACAGAGACCCGGACAGCGGAGACTACACGGTCGGCTGGACGAGAGACGGCGAGTGGATGGAGTACACGGTGGACGTCGTCGGCGGGACCTACGACATCGCCGTTCCGGTCGCCAAGAACGGGTACGCAGACCTCACGAGTCAGCTTCGAGTCTCGGTCGACGGCACGACGGTCGGAACCGTCGACGTCCCGGACACGGGCGGCTGGGGCGAATGGCGAACGATGACCCTCGAGAGCGTCGACGTGCCCGGGGGCTCGAACCAGGTGCTGCGACTGGATATCGTCGGCGGGCGCTTCAACCTCAACGAGATCCGGTTCGACCTGGTCAGTTCGGAGACGACGACGACGCCTGTCTCGTCTTCGGACGACGACTACGGGACGCAGCGCTACGGAGAGTACGGCTACGGTGGCGTGAACAACTGACGCACCGAATCGAACTACGATAAAACATACGAACTACATACGACAATGACTGAATTCTACGACTACAACACGCCGTCCGAAGGGACGGTCGACTGGCACGTTCCGCTCAACCAAAACTTCGGGGCGATTTCGGAGGACGTCTCCACACTCGCCGACCGACTCGACGTCACCGTCTCGGGGAACTACGCCGAACCGACCGAGGGGTCGGTTGACTGGCACATTCCGCTCAACGAGAACTTCGAGTCCATCGAGGACGACGTGCAGACGCTCGCCGACGCGGCCGGCGTCGGGAGCGTCGGCGGGTACAACACACCGGCTGCCGGGACGACGGACTGGCACGTTCCGCTCAACGAGAACTTCGAGCGAATCGACGGTGACCTCGCCGACATCGCGTCGTCGATAGAGACAGCACTCTCGGGGATGAATACGCTCTCGAACGTGGATGTTTGGCTCTCGTTGATCGGATCTGACACCGACCGCGTGGTCTACGATGCGACGACGTACGGGGGCACGACTCTCGCACAGCAGGTCCAAAACGCGTTCTCGGCAGCGGAGACCGAGACCGACGGCCGGGCTATCGTGTGGGTCCCCGCAGGCGACTACAATTGGGACCAGACGGTGACTCTCGCCACAGGCGACGTGTGGGGCCCGATGTTCCTGTTCGACAGCGATGCGATGGTCGAGGTCACCTCGAACCTCGCGTTCGACTTCAAGCGGGGGTCGAACGGATTCGGACTGACTAACGACACGCGGACGAGCCCGTACGTCATCGGTGGCGAGTGGTCCGTGACTAACGGGTGGATCCGTGCGACCGACATCTATCGAGGATTTGTGGCCCCCGTACGTGTCTCCGGTGGAACTATCGCTGTCGAAGTGCTGAACGACGACGGATTCTGCGAAGGGTGGACGTTCCGAGATACGGTATATGATAGCTTTGATACGGTCATTAAGTTCGACGCCCAGAGCGCGGACCAAAGTCTCCTGTCGAACCTCACGTTCCGCGACTTCCAAACGGCCGTCCACATCGCTTCGTCGGGTCAGAACTACACCTGCGCGAACCTCACATTCGAGAACCCCCGCAGTGGTGCCGTTGGGATGCATTTCGAGAGCTACACGACCGGGAGTATCTACCACCCCATCTGGTCCGAGTCTGCCGGAACTGTGTTCCGGTTCGACGACACGCAACGACCGAGCGTCATCGACCCCGACGTCGCAGATGAGGCAACCCTCGCGACGGGCTACGAGCCTGACGTCTCGTCCGGCGTAGCATGGCAACAGGCCCACCTATCGCCGGTCATCAACGACGGTGGACCAACCCTCAAGTCGCCAGTCGTGCGGACGGACAACTACGCCGGTGGTCTGCCAGCACAGGTGGAGGCGGCAGCAGCCGACTTGCCCGACGGCGGAACGATACTGGTCCCCGGGTCGCAGTCCTACGATTGGGGACAGACGGCCAACATCTCTCTCGGCGGTCGTGATATCTCGCTCGTCATGCCGCCGAACGTCAAAGTGAACATTACGAACGAATCGTGGGCGCTAGACGTTTCCGGCCACGGTCGTTTCGGGATATATGGCGGGTTTTGGTTCGGTAACGACAACTCTGTGGGTTGGATACAGACCGACGTGCCGAATTTGGACGCATCTCCGTCTGAGGTTCGAGGCTACGGCTCTGGACACGGTATCAAAGCAACTCCACGAACAAAGGGAACGTACCGCGTTTACGACCTTCGGTTCATTCACACGACGAATGATGGTGCTGCTTCGGACGTTGCTTGTGTAGAGATCGGTGGCGAGGGCTGCGCACAGCTATTTATCTCGCACGTCGAGACGGAGAATATCAAGTGCGGATACCGATTTACTGCTTCCATCGACGAGTTCGTCGGAATGCGCCTCTCGGCCCATCCGTGGAACGATGGAGCTGTGTTCGCCGATACGGACGCTTCCGTCTCGGGAACGTGGTTCAACTCGAAATGGGAGGCACCAGGTGTCACCGGTTCCGTCGTTTTCGACAACTCGGACACGTCCGACCCGGCTGCCGTGGTCGAACCGTGGCCGTGGGGTGGCGACCAGAGCATCGAACTCTGGCGCGGAACAAAGCCTCGCCTGTTCCCCGATACGGACACGCGCGTCGCGTCCGCGTTCTGGTTGTAAGGTATTCTAACGCCTCCTTTTCTCCGGGTTCGGCCGATGTGTCAATCGGTGAATTGATTATGTGTGGGTGCATGGCATAGATGAACGTAGCGGAGAGCGACCGATAACTGAGCTACCCTGGAACAATGGATGCATTCTCCAAGCTAGACCGATTCGTCACCTCGAATCGGAGAGACTCGGAGACGGAGCAGGAATACATCAGGCAGGTTGCCGAGCGGTGTGGTCTCACACCTGACGAGATCGAGACGTTGACCGACGCATACGACAAGTACCTCTTCTCGCCTGATCCGACGCCGACCGACGAGGAACAGACGACTATCGAAAAGTTCGTCGAACGCGCTGAGGCGATGAGCCGGGACGAGTCTCTTGACGAGGAATCCATGACGCTCACCACGCCGCCGCAAGAGTCAGAGCGGGTCGCTGAGGCGACCCCACCGACCGAGGCGACTACCGAGACGTCTGACCGCCAGCAAGCGACCGCCGAACCAGAGTCATCTCCTCCGACGGTGAGTGGCCCCTCCCACGCCGGGACGGACAGCGTGTCCTTCCCCCTGCCGAACCGAATCGCAAGGCCACTCTCGTCGGGTTTCGAATCGACGTTCGCCAATCGATCGGATTACTGGTATCTCTCGGTGCTCGCGGCGTTCGGGGCATACGTCTACTACCTCGGGCTCGGCTCGTATCCGCTCCGGACGTGGGACGAGGGCGTCTACGCAGAGGCGGCGAAGAACGTTCTGCTCGAAGGTGCGTGGCTCGCCCCGACCGTACACTACCACGGAGTGCACTACACAGTCTTCATGGAGAAGCCACCCGGAGCGTTCTGGCTCGAAGCACTCTCAATGGGAGTCTTCGGCATCAACGAGTTCGGGGCTAGATTCCCCTCGGCGACAGCCGCCATCCTCGTCGGACTCGTACTCTACGTGTTCGGCCGTCGCCTCTACGATAGACGGGCAGGGTTCTTAGCGGGACTGGTGTGGCTGTTCGGACCCTACACGTTCGCGGGCTACAACGCGGGACGGTTCGGGGGAGTCGAGATGCTGACTGTCCTCGTCGGTCTCCTGTTCGTCTACTCCACGTGGCGACTGGCGACCGACGAGGACCCCGGTCGCTGGTATCTGTTCGCCGGAGTGTTCGCAGCGATGGCAGTCATGATAAAAGGGTTCGCGGCGGGCGTCTACGTTCTCATCGTACTTCCCCTCGTCGCGAGGTCTGCCGGTCGTTTCCTCCGGCCACGGTTTTTCGCCACGGTCGGCGTTACTGCCGTACTGGCACTACCCTGGTTCGTATTCATGCACCTCGAATACGGCGACCGGTTCCTCGAGACCATCTTCTTCCAGCAGGTCCTCGGCCGGACAGAGGGGGAACTGGCGACGGCCGGTGATCCGACGTTCAGTTGGATGCACTTCCCGTACATCAAAGCCGTGCCGTTCTTCTACGACCCGTGGATATTCTTCCTCCTCCCGGCCACCGTCGTTCTCGGACTGTTCGCCTACCGACGACACGACGTGGAACTCGGATACGACCTCGCGTTTCTCGTCTGGTGGGCCGTCTCCGTCTTCGTTTTCTTCCTCTTCACCGGTAACAATTCGTGGTACCTGCTTCCCTCGTACGTCGCGGGAGCGTTGCTCGTCGGTGCGTTGTTCAGTGAAACGTCCCGCGGTACCCCGGTAGCCACTAAGGCGACGCTCGTGGGTCTCGTCGCAACTCTGCTGTTCTCGACGCGTCTGGAACCACTCTCACCGTTCTCTATCGAGTGGGTCTGGTGGATGCCCGGCAACGTCACGGAAGGCCTGACCTACCTGTTCGGCCTTCTGACCGGTGCTGCCTTCCTTCTTGCGACACCTCGCGTAGTCGCGTACTTGCGGGAACACCTCCACGAAGACGACAGCGACATCGCAGTAACGGCGTTCAGCGTGTTCGCAATCGCCGTTCTCATGGTTGGTCTAATCGGCGCAACACCGCCAGTGATGAACCAACCTCCGCGGTTCAGCGATGCGAAGTCACTCGGACTCGACCTTCGCCAAGAGGTACCAGAGACGGAATCTGTCCACTTCGAGACGGGGATATTGGAGCAGACGGGATCGATATTCCACGTCGCGTTCTACTCGCGTCGTTCGCACGTGCAAGCGTCGATGCCGGAGATTAACGGGAACGAGCGAGTGAAGTATGCGGTAGTCAGCATGGAATCGCTCAACCGGATAGACCGGGAACATCGCGTACTCGGACGATACAGAATCACCGCGAGAACGACCGGAGGGGGCGAGCCGACGGTCGCATTCGTCGAGTTCGACTGAGTGAGAGTCGACACTGTAATACCGACGGTCAGACGGCGATCCGTGACTGATAGAACTCGTACAGGTCCTCGCCGACAACCTCGGGAGCGTAGTTCTCTCGAACGTAGTCGTACGCGTTCTCGCCCATCGCTCGCCTGCGCTCGTCATCGTCGTAGAGCGTCGCCATCGCGTCGGCGAGCGCTTCCGCCGACCGCGGTTCCACGACCAGACTGGTCTCCCCGTCGGCGACGACGTGAGGCGGCCCGCCCACGTTCGTCACCACGCTCGGAATCCCGCAGGCCATCGACTCGATGAGCGCTCGGCCGAACTGTTCTTTCCACCGACGGCTGGCGATGCTCGGGAGGACGAACACGTCGCTCAGGTTGTAGAGGTGCCTGATGGTCGGAATGTAATCTACGTGGTGGACGGCGGGGTTGTCCGCGACGTGCGTCCTGTAGTACGCCGGGTCGAGGTCGTTGTCGCCGAGGAGAATCAGCGACACGTCGCCGAACCGGCTCTGTACCGTCTCGAACGCGTCCAGAAGGTAATACGTGCCCTTCCGCTCGTTCAACCCGTGGACGAAAAGAAAGTTGAACGTCGATTCGAGGTGGTCGGGCATCGACGCCGCCGCCGGGTCTTTTGGACCCCTGTCGAAGTCGTCGAAGTCGACCACGTTGGGCAGAATTTGGATTCGTTCGGCATCGACCCCTTCGTGTATCAGCGCTCGCTTTGAGTCCCACGTCGGACAGGTGAATCCGTCTGCGTACCGGTTCACAGTCCGTTTCACCGCCCACGTGAGAGGGTTCGCCGGCCTGTGCGGGATGTTCTCGTGCGAATCGACGAACAGCTTGGTGTCCGACCGGGCACAGAGGAGCGCAGCGTAGCCCGAGTAGAGGCGGAAGTTCTCGGTGACGTGGACGATGTCGTACTCGTCGACGACTCGGCGGATACCCGAGAGCGCGATACTCGGGAGGCCGTACTTCTCGAGGACTTGCCACACGACGTTGTCGTATCCGAACGCGTCGAGCTTGCCGTCCCACCAGTCGAGCGACTCTATCGGTAGGTCGAGTTCCGACGCGTCGAACCACGCGGGGTCGCTCTCGAACCCCGTGACGCTGACGTCGTCGTACGCGTTGTGGACGTACTCCCAGAGCAGGGTGCTGTTCGGACGGAAGTACGGTCCGCGGATTATCGCGATTTTCGTCGTCATTTGAAGGCGTCGAACCAGCTCATTGCTCGTCTCGAGTGTGCAACCGCACCGTCCGCATCGTCCTGCACATCTGTCGGTGCGTGGTCTGACTCGGCGGACGGACCTTGTTCTCTCGTATCACGTTCTGCGTAGACACGCCGTTAGTCATAAGTTCTTTGACGGGTAGTGCCCGGTGGCCGCTTACGAGCCGCCGGATCGGACAGTAGCGGCCGAGTACGCCGACCCGAACGTCGAGAGCGGAACGAAACGCATCACTGCCGAGTCACTGGCTCGAACCAGCAACGAAACCGCGAGACAGCCGTCTCGAACGAGATGCTTCGGTCTCCGACTCGTGGTCGGGTAATCGGAGTTCATCAGCCGACCACAGTAGACCGGCGGTCCCCGAGTCGTAGACCTTGTTCTCGTTCTCGACAGTCGTCTCTAACCACTCTCGAGAGAGGATGAACTTCCCCCACGAATCTCCCGCGTAGTGAACGAGATGGTCGGCCCATCCCGTTCGGTACAGGAACAATCCACTGTCGCCGTAGATGCCGGTGTCAGTAACCTCTGGCCCGGGTTCTGGACTCTTCCCGAACTGTTCGATTGCCAGCCCGTCGATCCAGAACGTTTGGACTCCCCCCTCGTGTCTCTCGGTGAACTGAGCGACTGCTTCCAACGAGCGATATTCGGTTTCTGAGAACTCGACCTGTTTCTGGGGAGGGCCGTCCGGCGGGTCGTGGAGGTCGTAGAGGTCGTCACCGGCAAGAACGTATAGCGGAGCCGTCGTAGCGAGTACTAAAAAGAGAGCTAAGGGGAGAACACGGGTCACAGACGGTGTGCTTGCGGACCGAATCAACCGATACACACCGATTCCTAGAACGATGGCGAAAAAGAACGCGAACGGCATCCGGATTCTGTTCAGTCCGGGGATGACGAGAGGGGTCTTGAACACCACCGCCGCACTCAGCGTGCTAACCGAGACGAGGCTGACCGAGCGCTTGAACGTACCGGGGGACTCTAAGACAGTAACAATCCCGAGCGAGAAGACAGCAGCGAGTGCGGTCAGATACAGGCTGTTCACGGAAGCAAGCTGTGCCAGAGCCGTCTGTACGGTCTGCGGCGGGAGGGCTGTCCCGAGAGCGACCGTCGAATCGCCAGTCACGTTCGACGCTGTTTGCCCGAACAAATCCGTAACTATCCGCCTCGCCCACCACGAGACGTTGAATACGAACGATTCCGCCGTGATAGTCCAGTAGATAATCGCGGTTGCCCAGCCGGCGAATATCGGTAAGTACCGCGGTTCAGTAATCGAGAGGCTATTCCGGTCTTGAAGACGCACAGTCCGCGTGATAACTGAGAGGAGGCCGAAGAGTGCCACCACGGGAGTCAGCAAGAGGAAGGAGAGATGGTGAGTAAACAGCGCGCTGGCCAGAAGGACGAGCGAAACGAGAGTCCACTCTACCGTGCGCGTCTCCGGCGTCGTAGAGAGTCGAAACATGATGAAGAGGAAGAAGAGAGAAGCGGTACGACGAGCGACTGTGGAAAGAGGTAGGTCGTGTGATAGGAGATAGAGTAAACGAGCGACGCTCCGAGTGCGATGGAGAGGGAGAGCGACAGCCGACGCAAGACGACCTGAGAGAGAAGGAACAGTAGTGGTATGACGAGAAGCGAATAAGTGATAATTCCGAGGCTGAGTATCGAGTCGTAGACGGAGAGGTCCGTGAACAGGTGGAGGTTACCGACGAGGAGGTGATAGCCCGGGAACACGCGATATTGGTCAACCGGCCCATGGATGGCCGCCGCCGTTCCCCGAGACAGCAGTTGATTCACGTGGAGGATGTGGAATAGGATATCACCATCCCCGAAGTAGAATCCAGTCGTCAGATACTTGCTCAGCGGTGGAACGGTGAATAGTGCGACGATTTCCGGAAGCAGCTTTTTGGTCGGTTCACGAACCATGAGTCGAAAGGCGAGTAAGAGATAGCCAAGTGGGAGGAGCGTCAACAGCACCAGTAATCGCCGCTCTATCAGCACGACGGTAACGATGGACGCGAAGAAGACGAGATACACTCCTTTCGACGACCAGCGGAGCAGACGATCACTCACACGCCACGACACGCTCGTGTCGTAGTTGTAGTAGACGACAGCGCCCAGCAGAATCCCGAAGACTACGTAGAATCCCCGAATACCGATGGATACGTCCACAAATCCACTCACGAGTAAAACAGTGAGACCCGCAGCAGAAAGACCGAGCGGGTAGAAGATTCGCCTGAGAGAAGAGGGCGAGACGCGGTACATCTACGACTCCTTTCGATTTCGTATTGTATAATTCTTCTCACTATCCTCGTTACGTACCCGTTCTCAGGAGCTCGTGAGATATCTCCCGGGGAAAGCGTTCTGAACGCTACAGGGCCAGTAGATACAGAGAGATCACGGATACCGCCCCCGCCCGACCTTCCCCCGAAGACCGTCCGCGACGCCCTCGAACAGTCCGCGGACGCCGCCGGATCGGCGGTAGTACGTCCGGATGCCCGTCTGTTTGACCAGCCACCGAGCGAAGAAGAGAGGAAAGAGGTCGCTCACCCGGTCGCGGAACTTCCGGGCGAACACGACCATGTTGCGCGCCCGGTAGTACGAGTACATCGCCCCGAGTTCGCCTTTCGAACTCTTGCTCTCCTTGTGGTATATCTCGGTCGTCGTGTCCGTGGCCAAGTCGTATCCGGCGGCCGCGATGCGGACGGCGTGCTCGACGTCGTCGTAGTAGAGGAAGTAGTCCTCGGGCAGGAGACCGACCGATTCGAGTACGTCGGCCGGGAACAGCAAACTGCAGTTCGGGATGTAGTCGTTGAAGACGAGTCCCTCGGGTATCGACGACGGGACGGCGGCGTGGTCGGCGTTCCCGGTCTGCCAGTCGAGCGACCCCTTCCAGAACCAGACGGTGTCCGTGTTCGGATACTCTTTCACCAACGGCGTGAGCATCCCGACGTTCGGGTTGGCCTCCATCGTCTCGACGAGGTCGGTCAACAGCGACTCGTCCGGGACGACGACGTCGTTGTTCAGTTGCCAGACGTAGTCGACGCCGCGTTCGAGGACCTCCCGCGTCCCGACGTTCATCCCCCCGGCGTAGCCGAGATTCTCGCCCGTGTGGACGACGTCCACCGACGGGTACTCCTCCTCGAGTCGGTCTCCGGACCCGTCCGTGGACCCGTTGTCCACCAGCACGACGTCCACGTTCGGATACGACACGTCGAGAAGCGAGTCCAGACACTCTCTCGTGTCCGCGTAGTTGTTCCACGTGACTATCGAGATGCCGACGTGCGGGCGAGTCATCCTCTCGTGTATCGATTCAGGTGGGCAGAATAAAGCTTTCTGCACCCGGTAGCCGACCGCCGACCGCGATGCGTCGCGACGGCCCATCGGCCGGTCGTCGGCGGACTACTCGGACGACAGTCCTGGCAAGCCGACGGTCAGACTCTCGCCAGTGACTTGACTTCCCGTGAACGACTTCGCGTCGTACAACTCCTGTTCGTTGAGCGCGCCGCTACACGGTGCGCGGTACGACACCAGCGAGATAGCGACGTCTTCGTCGCAATCGATGTCGAAACTCCCGGTGACCTGTCGACCGTCGTCGTCGAACGTCAGTCCGCCGGCGGTAATCGTGCAGTCGTCCGGCACCTCGTCCACCTCGTCGGCTTTCTCGTAGACGCCGTCGTTGTCCACGTAATCGCCGAGGTAGTACCCGCCCGCGTAGGTGTTCCAGTAGGCCCAACGGAGCTTTCGGGCGCCGTACTGCTCGCCGTTTAGGTCCTCTATGACCTCATCCCCGACGACGAAGTCGATCTGAGCACAGGCGGCGCTACAGAACGTGACGTAGCTTATCGCTTTGCTGTCCGCGCCGAGGTCGAGCGTTCCCTCGCTGTACCCCATCGGCGGATCGACGTCTCGCAGGGTCGTCTCCGTCCCGTACTTCGCGCCGACCACGTGGATGTAGCCCGCGTCCCGCGGCGCCGTCCAGTGAATCTTCACGGGTTCGGTCGGGTCGTCGTCTTTGTACGCCAACACCTCGATTTCGAAGCCTCCCGTCCCCTCGTCCAAGACGAACTCGCCGGATTCCTCGTCGAACTCGTACTTGGCGACCTGTTCGGTTCCGTCGGGACACTCGACGTGGAGCCCTTCCGGCGGTCCGTTGCCGTTCGACCGGCCTGTCGGCGGACCGTTGCCGTTCGATTTTCCGGGCGTCGCCGCACCGACACCGCTCGCTGTCAACAGCGCTACTCCCGTGCCTGCCGCCTTCAGAACCCCCCGCCGCGTTCGACCGGTTGGCTCCCTGCGTCGTGTCTCGTCTCCGTTCATGCGTACCACCACGTAGTAGGTATTCGCGACGTGCAATTAATGTTACTCAGATGACAGCCAGGGTCTCGGGTGGTTTCTGGCAGTTCCTACAGTCTGGTGACGACGAACCCAACGTCGGGGTCGCCGCGGTCCGTCCCGTCCTCCACGACGTCCACGCGGTACTCGCCCGCTGTCGAGTCCCACCGCACCGACGACCGAACGCTCACGTCGTCGGCGTTCGCACCCGCGCCGGTCGGGTCCAGATGCACGTTCAGGTGCGCGCCCGGTTCCGTGACGCCGGTCCCGACTTCGGCTTTGCCGTCCGAGAGCGTGACCGTCCCGCGAGTCACCTGCTCGCGTGCGCTCGCTTGGAGACGCTGTTCGCTCCCGTCGGCCCATAGAGTCCTGACTTCACCGGCCGACTCGTCCGCGTACAGCGTCGCGCCGGACTCGGGCGTCGGCGGCGGCGAACTCGGGAGGAACGTCAGTCCGGTGGTCTCTCCGCGTTCCTTCGGGAGCCAGGTGTTCCCCTTGATGGACATGGAGTAGTAGAACAGGTTGGAGACGCGAATCCGCTCGCCGTCCACCGGATCGTCGAACGTCCAGCGGATGGCGTCGACGGGCTTGGAGTGGCCCTCCGGGGAGAGAACCACGGTCATCCCCGTGTTCCCGCTCTCCTGAGCGACAGTCGTCCACGACCCCTCGCTCCGCAGTTCGAGCGCGATGCGACCGGCCGGGCTCTCCGACTGGAACATCACCATCGCCCGTCCCGGACCCCAGTCGTCTTCGAGTCCTGCGACGGTTATCGTCGCGGGGAAGTCGTTCGGTCTGTTCCACCCGGCCCATCCCGAGGGGCCGGGCTTGAACAGCTTCCGCAGGCGGCCGTCCTCGGAGAACGGGGTGTGAGAGATGTCCGCCCACTCGTCCGCGTAGCCGAGGACGTTGTCCTGGACGCCGACGGCGTCGGTAGAGTAGGCGTGCATCCCCGGCAACAGCATGTCGTGGACGTAGTTGTCGGTGTCGTACGGTCCCTTGAACGTGCCCTCTGAGAATCGCACCGCACCCTTCACTTCGAGGCGGCCCGTGTCGCTGTCGTACTGCATGGTGACCTCGCCGTCGTCTCCCATCGTGACCGTCTGTTTCGTACCGAGACGCAGCGAATCGGCTCTCAGACGCCCAGCTCCGCGTCTTGACCCGTGACGGACGTATCGACGGAGACGAGATCGTCCTGCGACTCGACCTTCGTCAGCCCGTTGAAGTCGATCCGGTGGACGTCCGACGCGACCAGCGACCCGTCCGCAAGAACGTCTACACCGCCGCCGCCACCGCCGTTACAACCGGCGAGAAGCGTCAGCCCGCCGGCCCCGGCTAAGCCGAGTAACTCCCGTCTCCCCAACCCCTCGTCGGAGTTGGGCTGCTCTCTCGACTCTTCGCTGGACGCTTCGTCGTCACCCATGTGAACCTGTTAAACCACACCAATACATAAATGGGAAGGTCGCGAACTGCGGACCTTCGACGGGTGCGACCAGTGAGGTAGCGCGCGAGAGAGACGAACGCGGCATCCCCCGGGTTTAATATCCCCTACCCGCCATGGTATTAGCGAATTGAAACTATGCCCGAAGTTACGATAATCGGCGCCGGCGTCGCCGGCTGTACGACGGCGTATCTCCTCCGAGAGCAGGGATTCGACGTCACGCTGGTCGAGAAGGGAGAGGTCGGCGGGCTACTCCGGGAGATCGAGTTCGACTCCGGCTACCACTGCGATTCGGCTCCGCACCTCCTCTTCTTCGACCGGGAGGAGGAGGCCGTCGTCGGCGACCTGTTCAGAGAGTTCACCGACCTCGAAGACCACCGCTTCTACGCGAAGACGTATCCGACGGGAACGCTGTCGGAACCGCACAACTACCCGGTGACGCGTTCGAACATCTCGCTGTGGGACGACGCCGACGAGATAGAGCGCGAACTGGCGGCCGCCGAGGGAAAGACCGACGCCGACTACTTCGAGCCGTACATGCGGAGACAGGTCGGTGAGCGGTTGTACGAGCGGTACTACCGGAACTACACCGAGAAACACTGGGGCATCGACCCGGCGCGCATCACCGGCGACTGGTTCGACTTCAAGATCAGCTTCCCCGACGACGAGGACTCGTTCTTCGACGGCGGTGCGTACTACCCCGACCGGAAGTACTCCGACGTCCTCCGGGACATGATTTCGGGCTGTGACGTCGTGTACGACGGAGCGACGGGGTTCCGGACGGACGGAACGGAGATAGAGGCGGTGACGACGGAGAACGGCCAGACCATCGACGGCGACATCTTCGTGAGTACTGTCGACCCGAGCTTCCTCGTGGACGAGGACGTCGAACTGGACTACCGCAGCATGGTCATCCTCGGGATGCACGTCGAAGCCTCCGAGCGACTGTTCCCCGACTACGTGAACTGGGGCTACTTCCCGAACGACTACGAGTTCACTCGGGTGACCGACTACGACTTCACGCCGCAGGACATCCCCGACGGCGAGTACATCCTGACCGTCGAGTTCCCCTGCTTCGTCGGCGACGACGTCTGGTCGCAGTCCGAGGAGTGGTTCGAGGAGTACTTCCTCTCGTTCTGTGAGGAGCAGGGCATCGACGCGACGACCATCGACGCGAAGATTCGACGCGCTCCGCGTGCGTATCCGCTCCCTGTCGAGTCGGAGATAGCGACGTTCGAACGGCTGAACGACCAGCTTCACCGGTACGACAACATGTACAATCTGGGTCGAGTGAGTACGTACGAGTACATCTGGATCAAGGACATCGTCCAGCAAGCGTACGAGACCGCCGACGAGATTGCGGCCGCCGAACCCCTTGAGACGTGAGAGTGGCGACGACGCGACGAACTCGCACGCCACTACCGGTCCGAGCGAGCAGTCCCCGAAACCGACACGCAACTCACGCACCGTGAACGTCCTGCAGGTCACGCCCACGAACGTCTATCCGCCGTCCGACGGCGGGCAGCATCGGAGTCACGGACTGGTGTCCGCGCTCCACGGTGAGGGGGACGCCGTCTACCGGTACTGTCAGGGAGGTCACCTCGCCAACTACTGGACGGGGGAGTTGAAGCGCAAACTCGACATCGACGACGGATACGTCGAGTTCCAGCATCTCAATCCCGTCTTCGACCTGACTCGGTTACCCGAACTGTTCGGGCTTCCCAACGTCTTTCTGGGTTCGTCGCTGCGCCTCCTGCGGCCTTCCCCCCCTGGTCGAGCGTATCGAGTGGGCGGACGTGATTCTGGTCGAACTCCCGTGGCAGGTGCCGGCCGTCGCCGACCTAGCCGACTCGACGCCGGTCGTCTACTCGAGCCACAACGTCGAGCAGGAGCGGTTCGAGACGACGGCCGACGGCGTCGGGAGCGCGTGGTTCACCTCACGGGTGACCGCCGTCGAACGGGCCGCCCTCGAACGGTCCACGGCCGTCGTCTGTACCTCCCGGCGGGACGCGGCGGAGTACCGGCGGCGCTACGACGTGGACGCGACGACGTTCGTCGCGCCGAACGGAATCGGCGAGGCGGCGCTCTCGGACCCCGAGTCGGACGCGGCGGCCGACGAACGGGTTCGGGGCCGTCACGGGATTCGTGCGCGGTCCATCTGCCTGTTCGTCGGCACCGACTACGGACCGAACCGCGAGGCGGTCCGTTCGGTGGTGCGGATGGCGGAGGAGGCCCTCGAACGGGGACTCGACGCGGAGTTCGTCGTCGTCGGCAGCGTCGGCGAGTCCGTCGAGGCGTGTCCCGAGAACGTCACCGTCACGGGGTTCGTCCCCGAGTTGGAGCCGTACTTCGCCGCCGCGGACGTCGGTCTGAACCCGATACGTTCGGGAAGCGGCACGAACATCAAGCTCCTCGAGTATCTGGCGCACGGGCTTCCCGTGGTGACTACGCCGTTCGGCGCGCGCGGGTTCGACGTCGCCGACGGCGAGGAGGTACTCGTCGCGGAGCAGTCCGCGTTTCTCGACACCGTGACGACCGTTCTCTCGGACGACGGGGTACGACGCCACCTCGCCGAGACGGGCCGGGCGTACGTCCGGCAGAACCACACCTGGGAGCGAATCTCCGCCGAACTCCGCGAACGCCTCGTCGAACTCCTCACCGACGCCCGGTGACTGCGTCGGGACGAGAACAGGAGTAACCCTTTTCTCACTTCGTGTAACTGTTTTAACGTGAAGGAGAGATGTACACCCTAGCTATCAACCCCTGCGTCGGCGAGCTCGGCTCACACGACCCGAGCGCCGTCGTCTTCGAGGACGGCGAACTCCTGTTCGGGGTCGAGGAGGAGCGGTTCGTCCGCGACAAGCACGCCACGAACACGTTCCCCGAACGAGCCGTCGAAGCCTGTCTCGACCACGCCGGCATCGAACTCCGCGACGTCGAGAAGGTGCTGGTTCCGTGGAAGCCGAGTCTGTTTCCGAAGATGCTCCGGTACAACGTCGAGCAGTCGCTCACCCAACCCGAGGGTGTCGCCGGGAAAGCCAAGTGGACGGCGTGGTCGCTGCGAAACGCGGCGGTGCCGCCGTTGTTCGGCGAATCGGTCGTCGAACGGCGCCTTCGCGACATCGGGACGCCCGTACCGCCCATCGAGACGCGCGAACACCACGAGTGCCACGCCGCCAGCGCGTTCTACCCGACCGACTTCGACGAGGCGCTGGTGCTCACGCTCGACGGTCGGGGGGGAGTACGACTCGACGGTGGTGTGGCACGGCACTCCGCGCGGACTCCGCCGGCTCCGAACCTACGAGTATCCGAACAGTCTCGGCTTCTTCTTCGGTGCGGTCACGAAGTTCCTGGGGTACTACCCGAACAACGGCGAGGGGAAGATAATGGGGCTGGCACCGTACGGAACCGAGAACGACGACATCGAGGACGCTCTGCGGAGCCTCGTCGACGTGGGGGTGGACTACGACGTGACTGCGCTCTCGCGCGGGAACTTCGAGTACGGAACGAAGCAGTTGGAGGACCTGTTCGACCGGCCGCGGAAGACCCACACGAACGAGTTCTCCCAGTGGGAGAAGGACCTGGCGTACGTCACCCAGCGACTGCTGGAGGAGACGGTGGTCGACATCGTCGAGACGTTCGCCGAACGACTCGGCGTCCACGACGTGGGACTGGCCGGCGGCGTCGCTCTCAACTGCAAGATGAACAAGCGGGTGATGGAACTGGACGCCGTCGACAACGTCTTCGTCCAGCCGGTGTCGAACGACGCGGGGAGCGCAGTCGGGGCCGGGATGCTGGACGCCGGGCCGCGGGCGACGCGGACGATGAACACCGTCTACTGGGGACCGGAGTACTCCGACGAGCGGATCACGGCTCGACTGGAGACGAACAAGATACCGTACACCGAACCCGACGACATCGAACGCGTCGTCGCCGAGCGAATCGCCGACGGCGACCTCGTCGGGTGGTTCCAGGGGCGACTCGAGATGGGGCCCCGCGCGCTCGGGAACCGGAGCATCCTCGCCGACCCCCGGAGCGTGGAGTCGCTCGACCGGGTGAACGAGTTCGTGAAACACCGCGAGGGGTGGCGGCCGTTCGCGCCGTCGATGACCGAGGACGGTGCCGAGGAGTACCTCTCGACGCCGAGCGGTCGCCGTACATGATAAAGACGTTCGACGTGAAGCCGGGCAAGGAGTCCGACATCCCGGCGGTGCTCCACCCGGCCGACGAGACGACGCGACCGCAGACCGTCGACGCGGAGCAGAATCCGCGCTACCACCGACTGCTGACGGAGTTCGAGCGGATAACGGGTGTACCGGTACTCCTCAACACCTCGTTCAACGACCACGGCGAGCCAATCGTCAACAACGACGTGGAGGCCATCAAGGACTTCTACGGGATGGGACTCGACCTGCTGGTGCTCGGAGACAAACTGGTCGAGAAGGGAGAACACCCGACGCTGTCGGAGGGGGCCCAAAGGGCCCCCTCGCAGTCCGGGGGTTCGTAGGCCGGTCCGGGCACGTCGGTCGTCGTCTCCGACGCCGGCGACCGTCCGCCGCGTCGCAGTCAGCCCATCCGAACCCTTTTCCCTCGTTCACATCGAATCAGAGACATGAAACGGCGGCACTATCTCGCCCTCGTCGCCGGCAGCACCGCCGGCATCGCCGGATGTGGCGGAGCGCCCGAAACGGCCACCGAGCGAACCGAGACGGCGACTCGCCGGACGACCGAACCGCCCCGGACGCCCGCCTCTGAGACGAGACGACCGACGGATACCCCTCCGGAAGAGACGGAGGCCGACCGGCGGCGACCGAACCTCGAAGCCCTCCCGGCGGTGGATACGGTCGACAGTTCGAACCCGTTCGTCTACGTCAACGACATCCCGCTGGACAACTTCAACGGCGAGTTGGCGCTGGCGATGGGAAGCGACGCCGACGGGGTCGAACTCGCGGGCTACCTCCACGAGTTTCCGGTCGTGCCGTGGTGGGACGGCGCCGAGAAGTTCGAGCGCGCGAAAGAACTCTACGCCGAGCATCACGAGCGGACGCGGTCGAAAGCGGTACAGAGCGGGTTCACGGACCTCCCTCCCGTCGAGTTCGGTCTGTACGACCGACACGAGATGCCCGACACCGGGCGGGTCGAGGACACGGAGCCCATCGGCTCCACCGGGACGGACACCATCGTCGAGGCCGCACAGAACGCGTCCCGGGACAACCCGCTCGTCGTCGCCGTCGGCGGTCCGCTCTGTACGCTGGCAGACGCGTATCTCACCGACCCATCTATCGCCGAAAAGGTGGTGCTGTTCTGGCGAAGCGGCCTCGACGCCGACGGGTGGAACGCGGCGCTGAGTGGGTGGAGCATGACCGTCGTACTCCGTCGGATGACGACGGTCATCTGTCCGGCCAACGGCGGGCCGCGCATCACGAGAGAGCGCGTGGAGAACGAACTGCCGGACGGGCCCCTGACGAGGTACATGCTGAACAAGGTGTACGACGGGACGAACGAGAACCCGTTCGGCGACGACGGGGTGAAGTGGGGCGCAGACGCCATCGCGACCCTGTCGCCGGCGCATCCCGAGACGCGCGGCGAGAGCCGAAATCTCCGTCTGGCCGGGCTGAAAGAACACTGGAAACTCGGGCGGGTGCTACAGAACCTCGAACTGACGTCGGAGCCGACGAACGTTCGAATTATCGAGAGCCACGACCACCCGAAGATGAACGACGCCTGGTGGGGACACGTCGCCGACCCGACGACGTGGGACGGCGAGTAGCGTCCCCCGAGAACTACCCCTCACGTCAACATTCTGAGACTCCGCGAGCACCGTTCCGAACCGACGCCTCAACCTGACGAAGGAGACCCGCGACGCGGCCGCGTTCGTATTGGTTAATCTTCATTTACAGAAGTAAATCTGTAAGTGTAACTATTCCAAGGACTTGGAGTCCGTCGATTTCCCGGGACGGCGCACTCGCCGGTCCGAGAATGCGCTGGTCGACGGTATCGAACGGATAGCGGCAGTCTATCGCGTATAATGACCCCTTCGGAGCCGTTTCGAGACTGTTAATCAGCCGATGACTTCCTAATTTCTCAGATACGAGATAGGTATAGTTCCGTTCGGTGACCGCTCTCGTCAGTTCTGTTCCAAGAGTAGTCTAATTTGTTCTGTTTAGTTCGGTTCGTTCGTCAGGTCGGACCGGTAACTCTACAGTCGCCTTCGACGCCTCCACTACGTCTTCGAAACCAGTTACTATATCTTCAACGATGCATCCAACTTATCCAATGTATATCTCTTTTCTGTCCGATATTTGCTACTACATTTTATTTATACTGATAATTCCACAGTATTTCAGTATGGTGAAATGTGTCCGGGAGATTGAGACCGACGGTCCGATACCCCCCTTCCGAGGAAGGCAGTCAGCGACGACGGCACGACGGTCATCGGTCGCAGTACGAATACAATAAATTAGAATCTCATCAACTAGTCGGGTTCTCTGTTGCCGGAGGCGAACCCCGTCCGTGTCCGAACCGTCCAGTCGAACGGGACGCACCCGAAGCGGGACCGGAGTAGCAGTGCTGGAGCGACGGGGGGCGGCGAGAGCCCGACGCCGGTGCAATCATACATCCCCACCCTCTATCACTCGTAGAGACCGTATGGACAGACAACGTGACACCGCCCGAGTCCCCCTCAACGCGCTCCGACGGCAGGTGGCAGAGGCCGCGGGCGTCTCCGCGTCACTCGTCGAAATCGAAGGGGTGGAGATCGACGAGAACGCGCTGGAGGTGTCGTACTCCGTACCCGCCGGCGACGCGCCGATGGTCGAAGTCGTCGTCGAACACCCCGACGGGCGAAGCGACTCGACGCTGGTCGAACTCCGCGAACCCGCGGGGCTGAAGGTGTACGGCGAGGCGATTCGCATCGAGTACGCCGGACGGGACAGCGAGACGGGCGACGTCCTCGTGACCGTCGACCAACGGCGCGGCGACGACTGGGTGACGCTCCTCGGATGCGGCCAGATGTGGGCCGTCGAGACGGAACGGGACGGCGAACCGGTCCGCGTGACCTGTCACGCCGAGACGCCGACGCGACCCGGCGACGACGCGGCAGAGTAGCCGAACCGGCGAGCGACGGTCCCCCGCCGCCGAACGTTCGCCCGCCAACCGGTCACTCAAGTAGGAGGAGTCCGAAGCACGGCCGATGCCAATCGTGGAAGTGACGCTCCCCGACGAGTTGTTGACCGACTTCGAGAACCTCGTCGACGAGGAGTTCGTGAGCGAGGAACAGGCGGTCGAAGAACTGCTGAGCATGGGTATCGACGCCTACAACGTCAACGTCGTCGACGAGTCCACCCCCGGCGACGACTTCATGGACGGCGCCGAGAACAACCTGTTCGACACCGCGGACGACCCCGGCGGCCTCGACGACGACCGCCTCTGAACCGCGTTCTCTTTTCGACTACCGCCGCGCCGCGAGCGACGGGTGTTCGATTCGAGTCGTCTGCCGGCCGCGACCCGCAAACTGCACCTCGCTCCCGCGAGAGATGCAGTTCTCGTGGGAGCGAACGAAAATATACGGGAAGATTCTTCACAATTCCCGTACGAGAACGAGTATGTCGAAGTCGACGGACGAACGGGGGCGTATCTACCTCCCGAAAGACGTCCGGTCGCGTTTCGGAGAGCGGTACCGAATCGTGGAACTTCCGAGCCACGTCGCACTCTTCCCCGTGGACGACGACCCGCTCGAAGGACTGCGGGAAGCGGTGGGCGACGCGTTCGAGGGAACCGATTCGGCAGGCCTCAAAGCGGAGGCACGGGAGTCTATCGCCCGCGAGGTCGAAGACGAGGCCAAAGGCGACGCCTCGAACCGCGGGGACTGAGCCGTGTACGTCGAGACGGACTTCCTCACAGCGCTCGTGAAGAACGACGATTGGTTGTGCGACTGGGCTCTCGACGCGCTCGAAGAGCGAGACGACATCCACACGTCGATTCTGTCGTACGCCGAGGTCTTGGTCCTCTTCTACGACCGCGACATCTCGGAGTACGACATCGCGCCCCGCGGGCCGTCGCCAACCTCCTGGAACTCGTCCCGATCAGACCGAGCGAACACGAGGACGCGGTGCTCGCCGCAGCCGCCTTCATCGAGGAGTACCACCTGACGCCGTTCGACGCGCTCCACGCCGGCCTCGTCGCGACGGGCGGGGAGCGAGTGCTGTCCAGCGAGCAGGATTACGACGTCGTCGGACTCGACCGGGCGCCATTGGAACCCGACGAGAGCGAGTGACCTCTCGCCCTCCTACAGTCCGACTCTCACCGTCGTCGAGAACCGAGAACACCCCGAGTAGCGTATCTCTCGCAGGTACATCCGCGATTTCCCCGGAACGTGCCTTTCTCGGGAGGGTGTAGGGAAGACGCGAATCATCACCGCCCGATGGACTGGAGACGCCATCGACGCGTGAGAGCCGGGTCGGGTCGTCGACGTCGAAGCGGTCGATATCGGCATCGGCGTCTGGTAGTCTCCCCCTAGCCGATCCAGCCTGACGTCGGTCGT
>NZ_WPCD01000090.1:0-13602 GCF_009741955.1 Halogeometricum sp. CBA1124
CGATAGACGCCATCCGCCCTCCAAGCGCACGGACTCGAAGACGGTCCGGCGACGCCGAGGTCCAGCGGACGATGATGCAACTGCTCAGCGAGATGGACGGCTTCGAGGAACGCGGCGACATCCGCATCATCGCGGCGACGAACCGCTTCGACATGCTCGACCCCGCCATCCTCCGGCCGGGCCGGTTCGACCGCCTCATCGAGGTGCCCAAGCCCGATTCCGAGGGTCGCGAGATAATCTTCCAGATTCACACGCGCAACATGAACGTCGACGACGACGTTGACTTCGCGCAACTCGCCGAGATGGCCGACGAAGCCTCCGGTGCCGACGTGAAGGCCATCTGCACGGAGGCCGGCATGTTCGCCATCCGCGACGACCGCACGGAGATATACATGACCGACTTCGTCTCCGCGTGGGAGAAGATTCAGGCCGAGGCGGACGAGGATGGCGACGTCTCGCGCGCCTTCGCGTAACCACCAGTTCGGACGGTTCGATTTTCACGCGCTCGATGTCCCCGAAGCGGCGCGGCCGTCAGAGCGTGACCGGCGACGAGTCGCGGCCCCGTGACCGCCCGCTACAGGGCGACGGCGACGAGGTACGGAACCACGAACAGCGCCACGAACAGGACGACGAGGAGGACGCCGTAGCCGGCGGCGGTGGCGAGGCCGGTGCGCCACGGGGCCGCGTCGATGTCTATCATGCCGCTTCGGTTTCGGGGCCGGCGACTTAATCCATACGCCTCGGCGGGCGTCGGCTACGCCCTACGACGCCGACGCGTCGCCGTCCGCGCGGGGGAGCGTGACGACGAACTTCGTCCCCGTGGGCGTCAGGTTCTCGGCGCTCACGTCGCCGCCGTACGCTTCGACTATCTCGCGGACGAGGTGGAGCCCGAACCGGTGCCCGGGCTGTCGAACCCCTTTGCCCCCTTGTCGAACAGTTTCGCCTCCATGTCGGGCGCGACGCCCGGCCCGTTGTCGGCGACGGTCAGCGTCGCCGTCTCCTCGTCGGCGTCGACGGCGACGGTCACCTCCGGCGTCGGTTTGTCGTTGTGCTGGACGGCGTTGACGAGGAGGTTCTCGACCACCTCCTCGAGCAGTTCGTTCGCCGCGACGGCGACGTCCCGCGGCATCTCGGCGTCGAACTCGGCGTCGGGGAACATCTCGCGGGCGGCCACCAGTTCGCGCTCGACGACGTCGTTCAGCGAGACGGGTTCGAGGTCCAGTTCGCCCCGGTCGGCGATGGCCGTCATCAGCGACCGAATCGTCTCGACGAGCTGAACCATCGACTCCGTTCGGTTGCGCGCCGTCCGCAAGTGCTCGGCGGCGTCGCCCTCGACCTCTCCTTCGAGGAACGCCAGACGCGCTTCGACGACGTTGAGGCTGTTGAGGAGGTTGTGACGGATGAGGCGGTTCATCAGCTCCAGCCGCTCGCGTTCGCGTTCGAGCTCCTCCTCGTGCCGGACGCGTTCGGTGACGTCCTGCGAGAGCGACATCGCCGCGCGAATCTCCTCGCCGTCGCGGACCGGAACCGCCCGGTACTCGTACACCTTCCCGTCGTACGCCAGCGTGACCGTCGTCGTCTCGCCGTCGAGCGCCGCTTCGAGCGCTTCGCGCATCCGTTCGCGGACGTCAGCCGAGAGGTAGGACAGTTCGCTGACGTGTGAACCCTCTATCGCCTCGGTGTCGACGCCGAGGTCGTCGAAGTTCGACCCCGCCGCGAGGACGTAGCGCAGGTCCCTGTCGACGAGCGTCACCGACCCGTTCGGGACGTTCTCCGCGAGGGTGCGATAGCGGCGTTCGCTCTCGCGCAGTCGCCTGTCGCGCTCGACGGACCGGAGCGCGTGGCCGACGATAGTCCCGAGTCGGGAGAGCGTCGTCCGTTCCTCCTCGCCGAACGCGGCGGGTCGCTCGGAGTAGACGTTCAGGACGCCGTACTGCGTGCCCTGGAACGCGATGGGGATGGCCGCCGAGGAACGGTAGCGGTGGTCGCGGGTGTGTTCCCGCCACCCCGCGTAGTTCGCGTTCTCCCGCACGTCCTGAACCACCTGCGTCTCGCCAGTGAGTAGCGCTTGCGCCGTCGGGCCGGACCGCCCCGGTTCCTCGTCGAGGCGGAGCGAGAGCTTCGACGCGTAGTTCTCCACGCCCGCCTCCGCGCGCGAGAGGACTTCGCCACCCGACTCGTCCGCCTCGCCGATCCACGCGAACACGTAGGAATCCGAAGCGGCCAGTTCCTCGCAGACGAGGCGCTCTATCTCCTCGCGGCTGGACTCTTTGACCACCGACTCCGAGATCTGCTGGGCGAGCGAGTTCAGGTCGTTGAGCGCCGCCAGTCGGTTCCGCTGTGCGTGCAGTTCGCGTTCGGTCTCCCGGCGTTCGATGGCGCTGGCGAGGATGTTGGCGACGCTCTGGACGAAGTCCACGTCGTACTCGTCGAACGACCGTCGCTCGGTGTCGTGAGTCCCGAGGATGCCCCACGGGTTCGCCGCGGGGCCGATGATGGTGCTGATGCCGCTCCGCACGTCGTGTTCGACGAGCAGGTCCGGCCCGGAGAACCGGTCCTCCGCGGGGAGGTCTTCGACGACCACGGGTTCGGCCGACCGGAGCGTGTACCCCGCCTGCGACCCCGCGTCGTTCGGCACCGTGGCTTCGCCCGCGTACCCCGGTTTCCACCCGACGCCCGAGCGCAGGAGCAGTTCCTCGCCGTTCGGGTCGAGGTCCAACACCTTGCAGTACTCGTTACCGAGCGTCTCGGCGACGGCTTCGGTCGCCCTGTCGAACAGGTCGTCCAGCGGCGGGTTCTCCAGCGCCATGCGCCCGAGGTTCGCGACGACGTCCTGCTGACGCGACCGCTTCTCCAGTTCGCGCCGACGCTCGACCTGGTCGGTGACGTTCTGCGAGATGGCGAGTCCGGCGATGACGTCGCCGTCCTCTCCCCGGACGGGCACGGTTCTGACGGTCCGGACCTGTCCGTCGAGCGTGTGGACGAACGTTCGTCGCTCGCCGTCGAGGGCGGCGCGATAGTGCGGTTCCACCCGTTCGGCCACCTCCGGGTCCACTCCCTCGAACAGGGTCATCCCCTCCAGTCGGTCGGCCTCGATGGAGTCCAGGTCGTCGGCGTCGCCGCCCACGACGAGGAATCGCAGGTCCTCGTCGAACAGCGCGACGGCTCCGTTCGGGACGTTCTCCACGAGCGTCCGGTGCCGCCGTTGCGTCTCCAGCAGTTCCCGTTCGCGCTCTTTCGCCTCGGTCACGTCGCGAAAGTACACCGAGAGGCCGGTCTCCGAGGGGTAGGCGTTGACCTCGAACCAACTCTCCAGCGGTTCGTAGTAGAAGTCGCAGGTGACCGACTCCTGCGTCTCCATCGCCTCGTGGTACTGCTCCCACAGCGGACTCTCCCTCGCCTCGGGGAACGCCTCCCAGACCGACTGGCCGAGCAGTTCGTCCTCCGACCGCCGGAGGAACTCCTCGGCCCGTTCGTTCACGTACCTGATGCGCCACTCGTCGTCGAGCGCGTAGAAGCCGTCGGAGACGCGTTCGAGAATCTCCGCCGGTTCGGAGACGATTCTCTCGCCCTCGCCGACGGGGAGGTCCTCTTCTCCGGATGAACCGGATTCCATGTGGACGCGTACGTAGCGGAGACGTAAGTTTGTGCCACCCGTGGCCGAGGGTCGGACCGGCGACGGGTCGCGGCCCCGTTCGGGGGCGAGGGACGGACAGACGGACGAGTTCGTGCGGACCGCACCGAACCCGAACCACTCAACACGAGACGCGCGAACGACCGTGTATGGGAACGCCACTGGACTCCAGAGAGGCGCAGGTTCGGGAGATTCTCGACCGACTGTACGAGGAGTACCCCGACACGACCATCTCGCTCGACTTCTCGACCCGACTGGAACTGCTCGTCGCCGTCGTCCTGTCGGCGCAGTGTACCGACGAGCGAGTGAAC
Organism: Halogeometricum sp. CBA1124; assembly: GCF_009741955.1. Lineage (NCBI taxonomy): Archaea > Methanobacteriati > Methanobacteriota > Halobacteria > Halobacteriales > Haloferacaceae > Halogeometricum > Halogeometricum sp. CBA1124. The sequence goes on from NZ_WPCD01000090.1 coordinate 3,946, forward strand.
GAGGTCACGGCGGACCTGTTCGAGAAGTACCGGACGCCCGAGGACTACGCCGAGGCGGACGTCGACGAACTGGCCGAGGACATCTACGGCATCACCTTCCACAACAACAAGGCCGGCTACCTGCAGTCCACCGGGCGGACGCTGGTCGAGGAACACGACGGCGAGGTGCCGGACACGATGAGCGAACTCACCGCCCTCTCGGGCGTCGGGCGGAAGACGGCGAACGTCGTCCTCCAACACGGCCACGACGTGGTCGAGGGCATCGTCGTCGACACGCACGTCCGACGCCTCTCGCGTCGCCTCGGCATCACCGAGGAGGAGGCCCCCGAGAAGATAGAGACGGACCTGATGCCCGTCGTCCCCGAAGACGACTGGCAGCAGTTCACGCACCTGCTCATCAGCCACGGCCGGGCCGTCTGCGACGCGCGCAACCCCGACTGCGGGGACTGCGTGCTGGAGGACGTCTGTCCGTCTTCCAAACTGGACCACGACGTCGACCTTGCCAGCGGCGAAGCGTGGTGACGACGCGGTGCGGGACGACGGCGCGGTGCGGGACGATGGCGCGGTGAGGGACTGTGGTGTCGTCGTGAGGGTCGGTGACGCGGCGGCGACGACGCGTCAGAACACGTACGCCGACGCGTACTGGTAGATGCCGAGGAACCAGGCGAGAATCCAGAACAGCACGTAGCCGAACACGCCGATGCGGAGGCGGCCGCGCCACGCGCCCATGTTCTCGTGCAGGTCGTCCAGGTCCACGTCCTTGTCGGGGTCGTGGTAGAGGTCGGCGTTGCGCTTGGCCTGGAAGATGCGGACGATGCCCGTGAGTGCGAACACGAGCATCGCGTACGCCTGAAGACCGAGGACCGCGTGGAGCGCGGAGAGCCCGCCGAGTTGCGAGAGGAGGCGCGGCGCCATCCAGAAGACGACGGGGACGGTGTTGAGGACGAGGCCGGGGACGATGAACTTGAGGTGGTAGACGAGAACGTCCCACGTCACCGTCTCGGCGTCTATCATTATCCACGCACCGTAGATGTAGAAGGGGAAACTGGCCGTGACCATCAACGCCGCACCCGTCGCGATGGCCGACTCGGATACCATCGGTGAGAGTTAGGAGTCGAGCGGCCTAAATGGCCCGACTCCGGCGCGGCGAACGAGGGTCGATAGCAGGACCGAAGCGCGCACGTCGGAGGGCTTAACAGCGTCGCGGGCGAATTTCCCCCGATGGCCGACGCCTCGGACGGACGCGCCGAACGCCGGACGGACCCCGAAGACCCCGAGGACGCCGAACTCGACGCACTGCGCCGGGAAGTCGAAGAGAAGTACGACTTCGACGACTTCGGACCGGCGGAGATGGCGGAGATGACCGCCGAAGAGTGGGAGGCGGCGTTCGACCCCGACTCGTGGGTCGTCGGCGAAGAACTCCTCGCGCGCGTGGAGAAGGAACTGAGAACCGCGTCGCCCGCCGGGAGATATTCGGCGTGGTCGAACGCGTCAGCGTCGAGGGCGAACCGCACGTCCTCGTCTACTCCGACGAGGGGTACGCGCTGGTCTCGGCGGACGGCGACATCGAGGGCGAGGGCACCGTCTACCGCGACGTGCAACCGACGCTCGTCCTCTGCTCGATGGACGACTTCGAGGTGGCCGACCCGCCCGAGAACTTCGCGCTCCCGGACCCCGACGCCGTGTCCGAGGGGTCGAGCGAACTCGGCAACACGATGCTGCAGATAATCGCCGCCGGACAGATCATCGGCGGTCTGGTGCTGCTGGGTCTGTGGCTGTTCACCGGCCTCATCCCGTTCGCCTCGAACGGGGAGTTGAACATCGTCCCGCCCGTCGCGGCGGCGTTCTTCCTCCTCATCGGCTTCTTCCTGTTCCTCGTCGTCGCCACGCCCGCCTCTCCGACCGGTTCCGCTCGGAGGAGTACCGGAATCGACTCCGCGCGCTCCGGGAGGGCGGACGCCCGGACTTCGTTCCGATAGACGACGCGTCTGGTACGCCGCTCGAATCCAGCGAGGGTGACGGCGACGCCCCGAGCGACGGGCGTCTCGGCGGCACCTGACGCCGCGGGCCGCCGTCCCCCGAGACGGCGTCATCGGGCGATGAGGGGGGAAGTCGGTGGGTTTAAGCGCGTTCCATCCTGAGAAAATTCTGTATGAAAAGGCGGGACTTTCTGAGAGCGGCAAGCGTCCCTGCCGCCACCGCGACGGCATCTGCCGCCGCCGGAGTCGGGGTCGCCCAAGAGACGGGCACTTCGACGTCGGACGGGACTGGCACCGCCACGGGAACGAGTACAGGAACAGGTACCGGGACGGGCGGCAGCGGAGGCGGCGGTGGCAGCGGCGTCACCGAGACCGTCGAGGTCGGCCCGGGCGGGTCGCTGGTGTACGCGCCCGGCACCGAAGAGCCGTTGGAGATCGCACCGGGAACGACGGTGGAGTTCGTCTGGGAGTCCGACAACCACAACATCGTCGTCGACAGCCAGCCCGAGGACGCCGGCTGGGAGGGGCACGAGCCCATCGAGAACACCGGGTTCACCTACTCGCACACCTTCGAGACGTTGGGCGAGTACGCCTTCCACTGCACGCCGCACCAGTCGGCGGGCATGGTCGGCACCATCATCGTCACCGAGAACCCCGGCGGTGGAGAGGGCGGCGGCGAGAAGGAACTCGAGGAACTCGGCGTCCCGATTCAGGCCCACTGGGTCGGCGCCGCGACCATCCTCGGCATCATCGTCACCGCCATCTTCACGTTCTACATCTTGAAGTATGGTGAGTCCCCACACACGGGTACGGGGAGGAACGGATAATGTCGTCGAGTGGCAGCACCTACGGTGACATCCACCGGTACGAACCGGCGCGGGAGAGCACGGCGGCAGCTATCGCCATCGTGCTCCTGACCATCATCGAAGTCGTCTTCGTGTTCCTGTTCAGTTACGGGCTGGTCTCCGGATGGGGCCTGTCCGACACCGGGAACATGTTCCTCGGCGCCATCCTCGCGGTCATCTTCGTGGACCTCGCGTTCATCCTCGCGCTGTACCGCAAGGAGTTCCTCCCGGACGTGGTCATCGTGAAGAAGCGTCGTCGGAAGTGGGAAGACCTCTACGTCCGTGAGGAGGACGTCGACGGCACCGAACTCGGGACCGGTGCGTGGGACCAGGTCAAACGCGCCGTCTACCCGTACTACAAGAGATAACAATGAGTCTAGAACGAAAAGACGAACACGACCACAAGGGCTGGATGAAGGAGAAGGACCTCACGCCGGTGGAGTCCACGTTCCTCACGACGCTCATCTGGCTCGACAAGCGGCTTCGCATCGTCGACTATCTGGAACTGATGGAGACCCTCTACTACCGGGTCAACCTCCAGATGCCGAAGAGTCACACCGAACAGTACAACCTCGACAACAAGTTCTGGTACTGGTACCCGCTGTACACGCTGGGACTGTTCTCGACGCTCTCGTACGTCGTCGCCGCCATCAGCGGCGCGTTACTGGGGTTCTACTACTCCCCGGCGACCACCGGCGACCCCTCGACGGCGTACAACTCCATCGAGTTCATCATGACCGAACTCCAGTTCGGGTTCATGCTCCGGTCCATCCACCGGTGGTCCGCGCAGGTGATGGTCGCCGCCGTGTTCCTCCACATGCTCCGAGTGTACTTCACCGGAGCGTACAAGGAACCGCGCGAACTCAACTGGCTGCTCGGCATCATCCTCATCAGCCTGACGATGGTGTTCGGGTACACCGGCTACCTCCTACCGTGGGACCAGCTCGCCTACTGGGCGGGTCAGATCGGGGTCGAGATGGCGCTGTCCATCCCCCTCATCGGCGAGTGGGCGGCACAGCTCCTATTCGGCGGGTTCTCGTTGAGCCAGGCGACGTTGCAGCGGATGTACATCATCCACGTCTTCCTGCTGCCGTTCGTCGTGACCACGCTCATCGCCATCCACATCGGCATCGTGTGGGTGCAGGGCATCGCGGAACCACACTGATAGAACAATGACGGAAACAGACCCAACCGACGACGAGATTCAGACCGACGGCAGTGGCATCGTCGCGCCGGACGACGAGACGCCGACGTGGCGCGAGCGCAAGGAGCGCTCCGTCGGCCTCTCCCGCCTCACGTACGAGTACTTCGAGCGCTCCCGGCGCGAAGACCAGGACCTGCGGCAGGAGTCCGACTACGTCGAACGCGACGTGCTCGCGTTCCCGACGTGGCCGCACGAGATAATCCGGAACCTCGCCATCACGAGCTTCTTCGTGGGGATGATCCTGTTCCTCTCGGCGACGCTCCCGCCGCACATCGGCCCGCCCGCGAACCCGAGTTCGACGCCGGCCATCATCCTGCCCGACTGGTACCTCTACTGGTCGTTCGGCCTGCTCAAGCTGGGTCCGCTGAACCCCGAACTGAGCATCCTCGGCGGAACCAAGCTGCTGGCCGACCGCACGTACGGCGTCGTGGCGAACATCATCGTCGTCGGCATCATCGCGATGGTGCCGTTCCTCAACAAGGGGAGCGCGCGACGACCGGTCGAGGAACCGTTCTGGGCCGCCGTCGGCGTCGGCGGCGTCCTGTTCGCGTTCACCATCAGCATCCTCGCCGTCAAGAACCTCTACCCCGGGAACGTCGACACGCTGTTCGACCTGACGTTCCTCGCGCCCATCGTCGGCGGCGTCGTCACCTACGCGGTGCTGAAGACGATGCGCGAGGGGTACATGTACGACCTGAACCGCCGGTACTACCGCCTCCGGCCGCCGAAGTGAGCCGCTGACCGGTCGCGGACGCGACGCCGGCACACGGAAAAGCCCTTTTCCTTCCCACCCTAACTCTCGCCGATGACCGACGGAGACGGGACGACGGGCGCCGAATCTACACAGCGAGACGGCACGGAGCGCGGCCGGCGCGACGTCGTCGTCCCGATGCGACTCTACAAGACCGTGACGGTGTTCTCGACGCTCATCGCCGTCGTCAGCGTCGTCTTCGGGTTCATGCTCCTCGACGCGGCGACGCTGAACGTGAGCTTCCTCGGGTCCATCGTCACCGGTGGCCTCTCCGTGCTCGGCGTCTCCATCGCGGACGGCGTCGTGAGTACCGCCCTCGCTATCGTCGGCCTCGCCGTCATCGGATTCGGCGCGGGCGTGTACACGCTCGGAACGCGGTTCCGCGCTCGCGGAATGGGAAAGTCTCAAGAGGACTCCGACGAAGACTCAGAATAACAATGGCTGACGAGTTCATCAAGGGACTCGGTATCTTCACCGCCGCCGGACTCGGCTGATGGTGCTCGCGGGCTGGTACCGAACGAGCAGTTTCGAGACGAGCAGACAGCTCATCGAGCCGGTCACCTCGGGCGGTACCCTGTTCGACTCTATCGGCGTCCTCCTGATGGACGGGCTGTTCTGGTTCGCCCTCCTCGGCGCGCTCACGTTCTGGGTTCTCATCCCCGTCTTCCGACAGACCCGCGAAGCGCTCAGAGAGCGGCGCGCGTAGACGGACCGCGACTTCTTCGCCGGTCGCTCGCCGGCCGTGTTCTCTCGCCGACCGACAGCCCCGCCGCCGCCCCAGACGGCGCGTCGGATTGGAAAAACTCTAATGAGTCCTACACCGAGGGTGAAGTATGCAACCGTTACAGTTCCTCGTTCCGCTCGACGCGCTGGAGGCCGTCGAACCGGTGCTCAAGTACGTCATCTTGGGCCTCGTCCTCGTCAACATCGTGACGCGTCTGCTCGCGCACCGCTCGCACGTCAAGCAGGTCAGAGACGACGACGACGAGGCGCTCTCGCGGTACCTCCCGCACACGGCCTCGACGCTGTTGCTCGTGTTCGCGTCGTTCGCGCTGTTGCTCCTCGAACCCCACGCGGGCACGGTGCTGTCCGTCCTCGTGCTGGGTCTGTTCCTCGCCGACGTCTTCGAGTTCGAGTCGCGTCAGGTCGAGGCGCGCTCGAAGTCGCTCGACCTCGAACGACCCAAGGCGGCGCTGGGCGCGTCCGTCCTCGTCCTCATGTACGCCGCGTACCAGAGCCTGTTCTTCCTCGTCGCGGACTACTGGAACCTCGTCGTCTGAACGGCCGCCCCCTCTTCTCGCTCTCTCGCTTCGAACTCTCAGCGCGTCCGACGCCGCCTCGAACGAGTCCGGCGTCGTCGCCCCGTCCGAACTCGCGTCGCGAGGCTCGCCAGACGACGCAATCGTGACGACTCGGTTCTGAGCGACGGCTACGCGGCGTCGGTCGCTCGCTCGGTCAGTCGCAGGAACGGTCGCGTGCCGTCGGCCGCGAGTTCGACGACCGCGTGCGGGGGCACGTCGGCGACGGCTTCGTCGTCGAGGATGAGCGAGACGTCCGTCTCGTCGCGTTCGACGGAGAGCGTGACGGGGAGTTGCCGCACCCACGAGTCCGGGAGGGTCGTGTACGGCGCGATGGGGACGGCGACGACGCCCGTCTCGGGGGCGAGAATCGGCCCGCCGGCGGCGTGCGCGTAGCCGGTACTGCCGAGGGGCGTCGCGACGACGACGCCGTCGGCGCGGAACGTCCCGACGTGTTCCGCGGGCGTCGAGACGGCGTACTCGGAGATGCGCGCCGGTTCGTCCGTCATCAGCGTCACGTCCGCGAGCGCGGATCCGACGAGGGCACGTCGACGGTGACCGTGAGGAGCGGGTGTTCGACCGTTCGCGTCGCTCCCGTCCGGAGCGCTCTGACCGCCGCGGCGACGTCCGCGCGGGAGAGCGACCGGCCGACGCCGCAGGCGACGGGGAGAATCGGCGCGGGAGGGACCTCGTCGGCGAACGCGAACAGCGACGGTTCGCCCACCGCGAGGACGGCGTCGGCGTCGGACGCGTCCGCGGCGGGCGTCCCGCCGTCGCTCCCGTCGACCACGACGCCGCCGGCCGCCGTCACGGACTCGGCGACTGCGCTCGCGTCCGCGTCGTCGCCGCGAACGACGACGACGGGTGCGTCGCCGCTCACACTCCGGGCCCCCGGTTCCCGCGCTCACACATGGGGCGGGGGTACGCTCGGGGCGGTAAAAGACCCGGCGGTTCACCGCCGCCGGCCGATTCCGCCGTCAGTAGGGCCAGTCGCCCGTTATCTTCATCCCCGCCGCGAGGTCCTCGTCCTCCAGCGCTTCGATGATCTCCGCCTCCGCCTTGTGGTGGGTCTCCGTGTCCGCGTCGGCGAGCGTCACGACGAGTTCGGCGAGCAGAATCGCCTGTTCGCGGAGGTTCCGCACCTCCAGTTTGTCGAACGTGTCGGCGAACGTGTGCCCCCACCCGCGGCCGCGCCCCTCCGTCTCGCAGGAGACCATGTAGCCCGGCACGCCCCACTGGACGAACGGCCAGTGGTCGCTGTGCGGGACCAGGTCGGGGACGACGGAGACGGGGTGGTCGAACCGGTCAGCGACCGACTCGGCCGCCGCTTCGAGTTCGTCGAAGCCGTGGGTGTTGAACTTCAGCGTCCGACCGAAGACGACGCCGTCGCTGTTGACGACCGCCTTGACGTGTTCCCTGTCGTCGCCGAGGCGGTCCGCCTCGTGCTCAGAGCCGACGAGGCCGACCTCCTCCGCGCCGAAGGCGACGAAGCGGACGCGCGTGTCGAGTTCGTCCTCGCGTTCGGCGAGGACGCGCGCGAGTTCGACCACCATCGCGGTGCCCGACCCGTTGTCCCACGCGCCCTCGGCGATGTCGTGCGCGTCGAGGTGGCTGGTGACGAGGAGTTCCTCCTCGGTGTCGGGGCCGAGTTCGGCGTGGACGTTGCCGCTGTCGGCGTCCGGCGTCTCGCAGTCGACCTCGACGCTCACCTCCTCGCCCTCGAAGCGGCGGACGAGACGGGCCCCGACCTCCTTGCTGACGCCGACGGCGGGGATGTCGCCGACGGGGGCGTCCTCGGTGCCGACGCTCCCCGTCGGCGGCAGACAGCCCTCGACGTGGTTGGCGAAGACGAACGCCTCGGCGCCGGCCTCCACGGCGTGGTAGTACTTCTCGCGGCGGTGGATGAACCGCTCGTAGTGGTCGGGGACGGTCGAGGACACCATCACCACCTTCCCCGACAGGTCCTCTTCGAAGTCCTCGGGGAGGCCGTAGCCGAGGTCCACGAACTCCCCGGTGGCCGCGTCGGACGGACTGCGCGGGAGGGCGATGCAGTCCTGCGTCGTCTCGCCCGCGTACAGGCGACTGTCGCCGCGTTCCCACCCCTGAATCTCGAAGGGGTCGATGCGGGCGTCGCGCGCGCCCGCCCGTTCGAGTGCGTCGCGGGTCAGTTCCATCGCCTCGCGTTCGCCCGGCGACCCGGCCATCCGGTCGCCGACGTCCACGAGGGACTCGAGGTGGTTCCATCCGAAGTCGCTGGTGAACGTCTCGCCGATCCAGTCTGTCATACCCCTATCTCTCGCGTCCGCTCACTGAACGTTACGGTGCCCCCCGCGGGCCGCCGGATTCGTCGCTCGCGACCCGGCGTCCCGGTCGGGCGTCGAAACCCACCGATTCCGGCACCTTCATACGCCTCTTTACCCGTACAATTATCCATGAACTACGTACGAATCGCCGGCGTCGGCCTCACCCCGTTCGGGCGACAGCCCGAGCGAACGGGCCGCGACCTGTTCGCAGAGGCCGCTCTCGCGGCGCGCGAGGAGGCCGGTGTCGCGCGCGACGCGTACGAGGCCCTCCACTACGGCAACTTCATGGGGTCGCTCGCGGAGCGACAGGGCCATCAGGGACCGCTGATGGCGGAGGCTGCCGGTCTGGACTGTCCCGCGACCCGACACGAGTCGGCGTGCGCCTCGGCCGGCGTGGCGGTCAGACAGGCCGTCCACGCCATCCGCGCGGGCGAACACGACGTGGTCCTCGCCGGCGGGATGGAGCGCATGACGAACCTCCCGACGACCGAAGTCACCGAGTCGCTGGCCATCGCCGCCGACGAACTGTTCGAGGTGCGGGCGGGGATGACGTTCCCCGGGGCGTACGCCCTGATGGCTCGGGCGTACTTCGAGGAGTACGGCGGCTCCCGCGAGGACTTGGCGCACGTCGCGGTGAAGAACCACGCGAACGCCGTCCCGAACGAGTACGCGCAGTACCGCCGCGAGATAACCGTCGCGGAGGCGATGGAGAGCCAACCCGTCGCGACGCCTCTCCACCTGTTCGACGCCTGCCCCATCACCGACGGCGCGAGCGCCGTCGTCCTCGTCAGCGACGACTACGCCGAGGAGCACGGACTGGACGCGCCCGTCGCCGTCACCGGCAGCGGACAGGGCGGCGACAACCTCGCCCTGCAGGACCGCGACGCCCTCGCGCGGACGCCCGCCGCGGACGCGGCGGCCGAGGCGGCCTACGCGGACGCCGGCGTCGCCCCCGACGACGTGGACGTCGCCGAAGTGCACGACTGCTTCACCATCGCCGAGGTGATGGCGCTGGAGTCGCTCGGCCTGTTCGAGGAGGGCGAGGCCATCTCTGCGGCCCGCGAAGGGGAGACGACTCGGGACGGCGACCTGCCGGTCAACCTCTCGGGCGGTCTGAAGGCGAAGGGCCACCCGGTCGGCGCCACCGGCGGCGCGCAGATCGTCGAGATGACGAAACTGCTCCGCGGCGACCACGCCAACAGCGACGCGCTGTCGGACCCGCGCGTCGGCGTCACCCACAACGCGGGCGGCACCGTCGCCAGCGCCGTCGTCCACGT
>NZ_WPCD01000106.1:0-12630 GCF_009741955.1 Halogeometricum sp. CBA1124
CCGTCGTCGCCGCTCTCCTCGCGCGGGGACTCGGCGTCGTCCCGCCCGCCGACTCGACGGCGATGGTGACGCTGAAACTCGTCGGCGACGCCTCCATCCCGCTGATGCTGCTCATCGTCGGCGTCCAACTCTCGCGGACCGACGTGGGCGCGACCCTGCGCGAAGTCGGCGTCGCGACGGCGCTGAAGATGGTCGTCGCCCCGGTGGTCGGCCTGGGAGCCGTCCTCGCCGTCGGCATCTCCGACCCGACGGTGGCGAAGACGGTGGTGCTGGAGACAGCGATGCCGGCGGCGGTGACCCCCATCATCCTCGTCGCCGAGTTCTCCGAGGGGACGGTGTCGGGCGTCCCCGTCGCGCAGTTCGTCTCGACTGCCGTCTTCGTCACGACGCTGGTCAGCATCCCCCTCCTCACGGCGGTCATCGCGCTACTGGAGACGGGACTGCTGTTCTGAGCGGCGTGCCACCGACCCGCGCACCCGCCGCGACCCGCCACGTTTTACGTCCTCTCCCCCGCAGGACGAGTATGACCATCGGGTTCATCGGTGGCAGCGGCATCTACGAGGCCCTGCCCCTCAACGACACGCGCACCGTCGACGTCGAGACGCCGTACGGCGAACCCTCCGCACCCCTCACCGTCGGCGAGTTCGGCGACACCGGCCGCGAAGTCGTATTCGTCCCGCGGCACGGTCCGGACCACCAGCGCTCGCCGACGACGCTCCCGTACCGCGCGAACGTCTTCGCCCTGAAGGAGATGGGTGTCACGCACGTCCTCGCGTCGAACGCCGTCGGCAGTCTGCGCGAGGACCTGCCGCCGCAGACGCTCGTGATTCCCGACCAGATATACGACCGGACGAAACACCGCGACCTGACGTTCTTCGACGAGGACGTCGTCGTCCACCAGCCGTTCGCCGACCCCTACTGCGAGGAACTGAACGAGATTCTCGCCGACGCCGCCGAAGACGCGACGGACGCGGACGTGGTCCGCGGCGGCACCTACGTCTGCATCGAGGGGCCGCAGTACTCCACGCGCGCGGAGAGCGAGTTCTACCGCGAACAGGGCTGGGACGTCATCGGGATGACCACCATCCCGGAGGCGAAACTCGCCCGCGAGGCGGAGATGGCGTACGCGACGGTGACCGGCGTCACCGACTACGACGTCTGGAAGGAAGACAGCGAAGTCACCCTCGACGAGGTGCTGAAGAACGCCGCGAAGAACGAGACGGCCATCAAGGAGACGGTGGAGGCGGCTATCGAGGCCATCCCCGAAGACCACGAGTGTCCGTGTCACACCTCGCTGGAGGGGACCATCAACACCCCCGACGAGGCCATCCCCGAGGACGTGAAGTCCGACCTCGGCCCCCTCATCGGCCGCTACGTGGACTGACCGCCCGGAACGCGCCGTTTCACGCGAACCAGAACTCATTTACCTCTGTTTAGGCCTACCTAAAACAGATGGCCGACACACCCACGCGGAGAACGTATCTGAAGCGGACCGGCGCCCTCGTGGGCGCGGGACTCGTCGCCGGTTGTTCCGGCGACTCCGACGCGACCACCGAGACGAGTTCGCCAGCGACCGACTCCGAGACGGCGACGACCGAGGCGGCGACGGCCGAGCAGACCGAATCGGAGACGGCGACGGCGGAGTCGAACTACGCGACCGAACTGGCGCCGGTCGGGAGCGTCACGCTCGATTCGCCCCCCGAGAACGTCTTCACGCACTTCCCGTGGTTCCCGGACATGGCCAGCGCGCTCGGTCGGGGAGACACCGTCAACAGTCTCTGGTGGGAGGGGACCGCCGCGGGCCTCGGCTACTTCACCGCCGAGTTCGACGGCTTCGACGTCGAGTGGGCCGACGAGGCGACCGAGTACGGCTTCTCGAAGGAACGGCTGTACGAACTGGACAGCGACCTCCACCTCGTGGACCCGGCGTGGGTGACGACACAGGACAACTGGACCCGGGACGACGTCGACGAAGTCGCGGACAACGTGGGGCCGTGGCTCGGAAACTACTACAGCAGCTATCACGCCAGCCCCCCGGACGAGTGGGCCGACGAGTACGAGTACTACACGCTGTGGGAGACGTTCGGCCGCGTCGCCGCCCTCTACGGGGAGCGCTCGCGGTACGAAGCGCTCGCGTCCGTTCACGACGACCTCCTCGGGACCATCGAAGACGGGCTCCCGGCGGAGTCGGAGCGGCCGACCGTCGCGTACCTCTCCATCTCGGAGGACCTCTCCTCCATCTACCGGCTCCGTCTGAACGCCCCCGGCTACTGGAACTCCCACACCCGCCCGCTCGGCGCGACGGACGCGTTCGGCGGCGAGGAGTTCTCGGGGCCGTTCGCGCAGGTCGACATGGAGGCGCTGGCAGAGGCCGACCCGGACGTCGTCCTCGCGCTGTGGACGGTCACGGACACGTTCGACTTCGGAACGCTGACGCAGAACCTCGAAGACGACCCGGTCGGCGGGGAACTGACCGCCGTCCAAAACGGCCGGGTGTACCCGCAGGGGACGCGGTGGCAGGGGCCGCTGATGAACCTCTTCCAACTCGAGATGACCGCCAAACAGCTCTACCCCGACCAGTTCGCGCGTGGCCCGAGTACGAGAGCGGCGACGACTATCCCGAGTTCGGGGCCGACGAGCAGTTGTTCGACCACCGACGGGTCGCGGACGTCCTCGCGGGAGACGTCTGACGGCGCTCTCGGCGGGTCTACGCGGCCCCCTTCCGTTCGGGGTCGGGGTCGAGACGGCGGGTCCGAGCGGGTCGGCGACCGGTCAGTTCCGCTCGGATTCGAGGGCGCGTTCGACCGCCGCCGCCGACCCGCCGTCGCCGTGTTCGACGGCGTGACAGTCCCCGCAGTACCAGTTCTCTCCTCCCTCCGTCGTCGCCAGCGGAACCCCGGCGACCACGAACTGTTCGCCGTACCGCCGGCAGACGCCCTCGTCGTCGCGTCCGCCACAGACCGTACACGACGAGACCCGCGCGTCCAGCGTCTCGACGACGCGGTGGAAGCCGAACGCCGTCGGCGGGTAGGCGACGAAGCCGGCGGCGTAGCAGTGCGCCCAGAAGATGGGGAGGTACGCGAGGGCGGCGACGGCGGCCGGCGTCACGAACTCGCCCGCGGGAATCGCTGCCGGACCGGCCGCGAAGACGCCCGCGAGTGCGGCGAACAGCGCCGACGTGAGGAGCGAGACGGCGACGGTGACCCGTCGGAGCGTTCCGGAGAGGAGGGTCTGTGGCGGCACACCCGACGGTACGACGCTGACGGCAAAAAGGTGGCCTGCTCGGCCGGTTCAGTCGGCGATGGCTTCGACCGCTTCCTCTTCTTCTTCGGTCTCCACGCCGTCGTCGCCCGCGTCGTCGGGGTCCACGGCCTCGGGGTCCTGCACCCACAGGTCGCCGAACAGGTCGTCCTGCTGGAGGCGGACGACGCCGCGGTGTGAGAGGAACAGAAGCGAGAGGTACGTCGTCACCGGCGTCGTCGTCACCGTCCGAATCTCCGCGTACAGCACCTCGTCGCGGCCGTTGCCGTAGTGTTCGCGGAGCGCGGCCTCGACGTCGGCTATCGAGGACTCGATGTCCTCGGTGTGGGCCGTCCCCGTCACGTCGGCGGCCGTCGGTTCCTCGTCCGCGCGCAACTCGTCCGCGGAGCGGTAGTCCAGCGTCTGCGTCCCGCGACTGTACCCGCGCGGGGAGTCGGAGGTGTCGTACTCGCGGCGGCGCTTCCACCACGACTCGCGTTCGGCCTCCCGGAGTTCGCGGACGAGTTCGTCCAGCGTCTCGGGGTTGCCGCGGGCGTGCTTGCGCTCCAGTCGGCGGTCCATCTCGGCTTCGAGGGCGTCCACCGGGTCGAAGCCGCCCGGCCCGCCGTCGTCGCCGCCGGCCATCTCGCCGCCGCCCTCCAGCGCCATCTCCCACGGTTCCATCTCCGGTTCCTCCTGCTCGGCGTCGGGTTCCAACAGCGCGTCGGACTTCATCCGGAGCAGGACGGAGGCGTAGAACAGCGCACGCCCGGACGTCCGCAGGTCCGTCGCGTCGAGGCGGTCGAGGAACGCGTCCGTCACCTCGACCACGTCGATGTCCCACGGGTCTATCTCGCCCTCCTCGGCCAGTTGGACGAGCAGTTCGACGGGTTCGACCTCCGAGTCGTCGCCGTCGGGGACGTCCACGTCGTCGGGCATCACCGCCTCGCGGACGGGCGCTCCCTCAGTCATCGGCCGTCGCCTCCGTGGCCTCCTCGTCCTCGTCGTCGCTCAACTGGATGCCGGTCACCGCGCTCACGTTGTCGCCCTGCATCGTGACGCCGATGACGCGTTCGGAGCGCTCCAACAGCGCAGAGCGGTGTGAGACGACGACGAACTGCGCCCGTCCCGCCAAGTCGTCCACCATCTCGCCGACGCGTTCGGCGTTGGCGGCGTCGAGGAACGCGTCCACCTCGTCCAGCGCGTAGAACGGCGCGGGGTTGTGCCGCTGGATGGCGAAGATGAACGCCAGCGCCGTCAGCGACTTCTCGCCGCCGGACATGGCGTCGAGTCGCTGGATGGGCTTGTCGCCGGGCTGGGCCTTCATCGTCAGCCCCTCCTCGAACGGGTCCTCGGGGTTCTCGAGGTGCAACTCGCCGGTCCCGTCGGAGAGGCGTTCGAAGATGTCGGTGAAGTTCTCGTTGATGGCGTCGAACGCCTCCATGAACGTCGCCTTCTTCTGCGCCTCGAACTGCTCGATGCGCTCTTGGATGCCCTGCCGTTCCTCGGCGAGGACGTCGCGACGCTCCTGCATGTCGTCGAGGCTCTCCTGCACCTCGTCGTACTCGTCGATGGCGAGCATGTTGACGGGCTCTAACGACTCCATCTTCCCCGTCAACCGCTGGATGTTCTCCTGCACCTCGTCGTGGTCGGGTATCTCCTCGGGGTCGTAGTCGCCGACCTGCGATTCGAGTTCGTCTATCTCCCACGCGAGGCGTTCGGCGCTCTCCCGGAGGCTCTCGACGCGCGACTCCACCCGGTCGACCGCGTCGCGTTGCTCGTCGCGTTCGGACTTCGCCTCGCGCACGTCCTCGCGGAGGTCCGAGCGCTCGGCCTTCAGCTCCTTCAACTCCGCTTCGAGGTCGGAGACGGCCTCGCGCTTCTCTTCGAGGACGGCCTCTTTCTCCTCGATGGCCGCCTCCGCCTCGCCTATCCGGTCGCGGGCGTCCGCCTTCCGCTCCTGTGCGCTCTCGACCGTCTCGTTCAGGTCCTCGATGGCGTCCTCGGCGTACTCCTGTTCCAGTTGGAGTTCGTTGAGGCGGCCGTCGAGTTCGTCCATCCGGTCCTCGCGCTCTTCGATGTCGGCGCGAATCTCGTCGGCCCGCGCCGTGAGTTCGGGAATCTCCGAGTCCGCCAGTTCGGCCTCCAACTCGTCGATGTCCGACTGCACGTCCGCGATGTCGGCGTCGACGGCGTCGATGTCCTCGTCCAGCGACTGCATCTCCTCGTCCACCTCGGCGCGCTTCTGGCGGAGTTCCTCGATGCGGTCTTCGAGGCGCGTTATCTCGTCTTCTCTCTCCTCGACGCTTTCTTCGGCCCGTTCGATGTCGGCTTCGACCGACCGGACCCGGTCGGCGGCGTCAGAGGCCTTCTCGCGTGCGTCGTCGAGCGTGGACTCGACCTCGCGAATCTCCTGTTCGATGTCGCGCCGGTCGTCTTCGAGGTCCGAAATCTCGACGGCCAGCCGTTCGAGTCGGCCCGACCCGGACTTCGAGAACGAGTAGCGAGAGCCGCCGCCCGAACCGCCGGTCATCGCGCCGGAGCGCTCCACCAGGTCGCCGTCGAGCGTCACCATCCGGTAGTCGCCCATCAGCGACCGGGCCGTCTCCATGTCCTCGACGACGAGCGTCGAACCGAGGACGTACGAGAAGATGGGCTCGTACTCGGCGTCGTACTCCACGATGTTGCGCGCGAAGTCGACGACGCCGGAGCGGTTCGGCTTCGACGGCAGTCCCCGGTCGTCCATCTTCGTGATGGGCAGGAACGTCGCCCGCCCCGCGTTCCGGGACTTCAGGTAGTCGATACAGGAGGAGCCGACGCCGTCGTCGTCGACGACGACGTGCGCGAGACGCCCGCCGGCGGCCGTCTCACACGCCGTCGCGTACTCGCCCGGCACCGAACCGAGTTGGCCGACGGTGCCGTGGACGCCCGACTGTCCGGAGTTGAGGATGGTCGTGACCGCCCGCGGCCACGACGTGTCGCCGTTCTCGCCCGCGCGGGCCTCCAGTTCGGCGTACTCGGACTGCTTCGAGCGCAGGTCCTCCTCCACCTCGTCGAGGTCGGATTTGAGCGCCGAGCGGTCCTCGCGCAGGTCCTCGATGACGCCGTCTATCTTCGCCTTGTTCTTCTCGGCCTTGTCGAGTTCCGAGTGCAGGTCCGAGAGCTTCGCCTTCAACTCCGGCAGTTCCTCGCGGACCTCGGCTATCTTCTCCTGCGTCTCCGAAATCTCCGAGGAGCGTCGTCGGGTGTCGTCGAGGAGCCGGTCTTTCTCGCGCTGGAGGTCGTTCTTCTCCGTCTTCAGTTCTTCCAATCGCGACTTCCGCTCTGCGAGTTCCTCTTTCAGTTCGTCGAACTCGGTGTCCACGCTGGCTATCTCGGCCTCGACTTCGGCGAGTTCGGTCTCCTTGGACTTGATCTCGGATTTGACCGACGCCTTCTCGACCTTGACGCCGCGGATGTCGTCCTCGACGTCGTCTATCTTCTCCTGCTTGCGGTCGAGTTCGACGAACGCCTTCCGGCGTTCGGTCTCGGCCTCGTCGATGCGGTCCTCGGCGGCCTCGATGGCGTTTTCGAGCCTGTCTATCTCGCCTTTGACCGACTCTATCTCCGATTTGATTCGGAGCTGTTCGTCCTCGCCCTTCCGCTCTATCTCCTTCGAGAGTTCCTCTAACTCGGATTCGAGGCGAGAGACCCGACCCTGTCGCGTGTCGAGTTCCTCGCGGAGCGATTCGAGCTTCGTCTCTTTCGCCTCTGCCTTCGACTCCGTCTGCTCTAAGTCGGCGCGCTTGTCCTCCAGTTCGGCGGCCTTGAGGTAGCCTCGTACTCCTCGCGTTCCTCGCGGAGCGACTGGTACTTCAGCGCCGTCTCGCGTTCGTCTTCGAGTTGGTCGAGGCGGGACTGCTTCTCCTCGATTCGCAGGTCCGCCTCGTCGATTCGCTCCTCGACGGCTTCGAGTTCGCCGAAGGCGTCCTCCTTCTTCGCGTCGAACTCGGCGACGCCCGCTATCTCGTCGACGATGCCCCGTCGCTGGTACGGGGTCATGTTGATTATCTCGGTCACGTCGCCCTGCATGACGACGTTGTAACCCTCGGGCGTGATGCCGGCCTGCGCGAGGAGGTCCTGGATGTCCGAGAGGTTACAGGAGCGGCCGTTGAGATAGTAGTACGAGTAGTAGTTGTCGTCCGTCTCCTTCACGCGGCGCTTGACGCGTATCTCGGACACGTCGCCCACGTCGTCGCTGCCGGCGGCGTTGACCACCTGCGAGCGGTCGAGTTTGCCGTCGGCGTTGTCCAGGACGACGGTGACGCTGGCCTCCTTCGTGCCGCCGCCGCGGCCGGCGTCGTCGCCGGCGTGTCCGGGGTTGTAGATGAGGTCCGTCAGTTTCTCCGCTCGGATACCTCGCGTGCGCGCGAGGCCGAGCGCGAACAGCACGCCGTCGATGATGTTCGACTTGCCCGACCCGTTGGGGCCGGTGACCACCGTGAAGTCCTCGTAGAACGGGATTCGGGTCTTGCGCCCGAAGCTCTTGAATCCGTCAAGGACGAGCTCTTTGATGTGCATGGGTTGCTCGTAGGGGCGGAGCCACCCAGTTACGCGACGATGATATCGCTGTCGTCTTCGGCCGACTCCGCCTCGTCCTCACCGTCGGCTTCGTCGGACTTGACTTCGTCGTCCGCGGGTTCGTCCGGTTCCTCGGTCGTCTCGACCGGCGGTTCGGTCGCGTCCGCGTCGATGAAGCTCGCGTCGTCGGAGGGCTGTTGGGACGTCGCGGCCCGGGACTGCGCCTGTGCCGGCGACTCGCGGAGGTGCGGGTCGCGCTCCTCGTCGGCCTCCTCGGCCCCTCGGTTCTCGTCGGTACCGGTCCGTTCGGTCTGTTCGGTTCGCTGCGGTTCCGCGTCGGCGTCCGGTTGGGAGGGCGCGTGGCCCACGGGGCGGGTCCCCGCCGTGAGGTCCACTTCGACCTGGTCTTCGAGGAGACGAACGCGCTCTTTCGTCTCGACCAGTTCCTCGGTCAGGCCGTTGACGGCGGCCTGCAGTTCCGCGACTTTCGACTCGAGTTCCTCCACCCGGTTACTCATGCGTGTATTCCCCGGCCGCTTACACATAAACGTACGTCAGACATACAGACGCGATGTGACAGTTGGGAGTCACGACGTGACGCGATCCGGCGGCGGCGCGCCGGTCCCCGTCAGTTCCGCCTTCAGTAAGCCGTCTACCGGAGGTGTCTGTCGAGGAATCCCTCGGACCAGTCGAGCACCCAGTCGAACTGCTCGTCGAGGACGCGGTGGCCGACGCCGTCGGCGACGACGCACTCCGCGTCGACGCCCGCGTCTTCGAGGCCGTCGTAGAACAGTTCGGAGGCCATCGCGGGCAACACGTCGTCGTCGCCGCCGTGGAGGAGGAGCGTCGGCGGCCCGCCGCCGTCGAGGTGCGTGGAGGGCGACGCGAGTTCGTAGCGCTCCGGAACGTCGCTGCGGGACCCGCCGAGGAACGCCGTCAGTTCGGCCCGGTCGGGCGTGTGTTCGAAGTTGTAGAGTCCGCCGACGCCCACCGTCGCGGCCACCGCGTCGGAGGCGTCAGCGACGGCGTCGGAGACGTGGCTCGGGTCGGGCGCGAGGCGCGAGTCGTCGCCCGTGAGGGCGGCCAGCACCGCGAGGTGGGCCCCCGTCGAGGGGCCGAAGGTGGCGACGCGGTCCGGTGTGACGCCGACGGCGTCGGCGTGGGCGCGGCACCACCGAATCGCCGCCTTCACGTCGCGTATCGCCGCCGGGAACGTCGCCTCGCGACTCGACCGGAAGTCGGGGACGGCGCAGGCGAACCGGCGTTCGGCCAAGGAGAGCGCCACCTGCGTCAGGTCGCGTCGGTCGCCCGCGTGCCAGCCGCCGCCGTGGAGGAGGACGACGAGGGCGCGCCTCGCGCTTGACCCGCCGGCCGGGCGGTAGACGTCGAGCGAGAGGGGTCGCTCCGGCGGCGAGGCGAACGCCACGTCGCGGACGACTTCGACGGGCGGCGAACCGAACGATGGGCGCATCTGTGTCTGTGAACGCGTCGCATCTCGGGAATGAATAGCTTGCGCTTGTTCGCTGTAAGTTGCCCGTCGGGAGAGAGACGAACGTTCTGGACGTATCGGGGGGTTGTGAACATCACGAACGCCCGCCCACGGTGCCCGGCCGGCCGGTATCGGATGGGACTTTCGTGGTGCTTACGCCCGAGAGAGATCTGTCGACACACGCGTTCGGAAGGGCGCGTCAGGCGAACTCCGTCGATTCGAACAGCCGTCCCGTTACTCTTTAGCCGCCTGACGCCAAATCGCGCCTAATGACCGCGAAGGCGCTCTCTCAGCGCGACCTCGCCACCGTCATCGGGCTGGAGGTCCACGTCCAGCTCGAAACGGACACCAAGATATTCTGCGGGTGTTCGACCGACGCGGCCGAGGACGAGGAACCGAACACGCGGACGTGCCCGGTCTGTCTCGGACTCCCCGGCGCACTGCCCGTCCTGAACGAAGGGGCCGTCGAGGCGGCCGTCAAGGTGGGGAAGGCGCTCGACGCCACCGTCGCCGAGCAGACCCGCTTCCACCGGAAGAACTACTACTACCCCGACCTGCCGAAGAACTTCCAGATAACGCAGTACGACGCCCCCATCTGCGCCGACGGGACGCTGGAGGTGTCCGTCGAGGGCGACCGCCGCGAGGTGGGCATCGAACGCGCCCACCTGGAGGAAGACCCCGGCAGCCTCCAGCACAAGGGCGGGAGCATCGACACCGCGGACTACACGCTCGTCAACTACAACCGCGCGGGGACGCCCCTGATGGAGATCGTCACCAAGCCGGACTTCCGCAGTCCGCAGGAGACGCGGGCGTTCCTCGCGAAGTTGGAGGAGGTGCTGGAGTATCTGGGCGTCTTCGATGCGACGCGCGACGGGTCGCTCCGCATCGACGCGAACATCTCGATGGTGCCCGACGACGAAGTGGCCGACGACGGCTCTATCTCCGAGGACGCCCTCGCGTCGGCGAACCGCACCGAGGTGAAGAACATCTCCAGCCACAAGGGCGCGGAGAAGGCCCTCGCCTACGAGGTGACGCGGCAGAAGAACGCCATCGAACGCGGCCGCGCGGTCGAACAGGAGACGCGCCACTGGGACGAGTCGCGCGGCATCACCGTCTCGATGCGCTCGAAGGAGGAGGAGAAGGACTACCGCTACTTCCGCGAGGCCGACCTCCCGCCCCTCGAAGTCGCCGACTGGAAGGAGCGAATCGACATCCCGGAACTCCCCGACGCCCGCCGCGAACGCTTCCAGGCGGAGTACGGACTGGACGCCGAGTCGGCGTCGAAGCTCACCTCCACGAAGGAAGTCGCCGACTTCTACGAGGACGTGGCCGAGGAGTTCGACCCGGACCTCGCGGCGACGTGGGTGGCCGACAACCTCCTCGGCGAACTCAACTACCGTGACATGCAGATTACTGACGTGACCCACCGACTGGACGAGTTCACCCGGCTGGTGGAACTCGTCGCCGAGGGGGAGATTACGACGAAGAACGCCGAGGAGATAGTGCTCCGCCGGATGCTGGACGAGGGCGACGCGCCCGACGAAATCGTCGAGGCGGAGGGGCTGGGCGCGGCCGACGACGACGAAGTCGTCACCGCCGTCTCGGCGGCCATCGAGGAGAACCCCGACGCCGTCGCGGACTACCACGCGGGCGAGGGCGGCGCAATCAACTTCCTCGTCGGTCAGGTGATGCAGAAGACCGGCGGGAGCGCCGACCCCGGCGACGTGAACCAGATGCTCCGCGACGAACTGGACGAGTAGCCCCGTGCGGTCACGCTCGTCGTTCGGGAGCCCCTTCGGCAGCCGCCTCAGCCCCCACGGGAGATGGCCGTGAACGTCTCGACCATCTCCTCGAAGTTCTCCGTGGAGACGGCCAATTCCTCGCGGAGTTCGTCGCTCCGGCGGCGCATCCGGACGTACTCGCTCGCCTCCGCCAGTTGCTCGGGCGAGCGCTCCGATTCGAGAACGGCGAGCTTGGCGGTGAGACTGAAGAACTCCGTCAGCGGATCGTCGTAGGAGGCGGCTTCGAGCTGCTGGTCCACCGCGGCGAACAGGTCCTCCTTGCCGATCGGTTTGCAGAGGTAGTCGTCGAACGGCATGTCGGCGATACCGAACCCCGGGTCGATAGCGGTCACCATGATGACGCGGCAGTCGTACCCTCGGTCCCGGAGTTCCCGCAGCACCTCGTCGCCGGAGAACGGCATCCGACGGTCCAACAACACCACGTCGACCGCGTCGTCCATCGCCGTCAGCGCCTCCTCGCCCCCGTAGGCCGTCCGCACGTCACCGTACCGCTGACGCAGTCTGAGCGCGTACGCGTCGGTCACCTCCCGCTCGTCGTCCACCACCAGAACGGTTCCGTCTCTCGCCTGTGCCATGCTACCACTGACCGAACAAAGGTTGGTCGGTATCCGTGTTATAGCTTCGTGCGGGGCGTCCCGACGACCGGTCGACGCCGCGCCACGAACGCTTATCACGTGGTTTGATAACGAATGACGTATGAGACTGCGGACGAAGTTCGCCGTCGCGTTCGTCGTCGTCACGCTCGTGTTGAGCGCCTCGGTCGTCGCGGCCGTCGAGTTCTACAAGCGCGACGCCGTCGGCGAGTCGCGCGCGGACGTCGACGAGACGGCGACGCGCGTGGCCGACCAGATAGACGCCTCGATCCGGGACCGACGCGACTACGTTGGACTCGTCGCCTCTCGGCCGCAGGCGCGCCAGTTCGACGGCGACGGTCGGTTCCTCGAGGCGTTCCTCGCCAACTCCCGATTTTACGCCGCGCAGGTCGTCGCCGCCAACGGCACCGTCGTCGACTTCCGGGGCGACGTCACGGACGCACAGCGCTCGGCCGTCCTCGGGTCGGATCGGAGCGACGCCGCGTACGTCGAGGCGGCACTCGAGGGCCGGATGTACGTCGCGAGGCCGAACGTCTCGACGGCACCGACGAGTACGTCCTCGTGTTCGCCGCGCCGATATTCGAACGGGGAGCGGTGAAAGGCGTCCTCGCGGGTGCGATCTACCTCGACACCCGGACGACGTTCGACGCGTTGCCACCCCTCGACACCAGCAGACAGACGGTAACCGTCGTCGACGACGGGGCGGAACTCCACGGCGGGAACCGCCGCTTCGAATCGTCCGTCGAGGGCGTCGCGACCGTCGAATCGACGGGGTGGACGGTGACCGTCTCGCAGGACCGGTCGGCGCTTGACGCCAGACTGCGCACGCTGGCGCTGTTTCAGGCCGGCCAGTTGGGGCTCGTCGTGCTGGTGATGGCCGGGTTCGGCTACTGGCAGTACGCCACGAGCCTCCGACAGACCGACCGACTGCTCGACGCGTTCGCCG
>NZ_WPCD01000218.1:0-5948 GCF_009741955.1 Halogeometricum sp. CBA1124
CCGTCGAGTTCGTCGAGGGCCGTCGCGGCCGACCCGGCGAGTTCCCGCGTCGTCGTCTCGGCGTCGAGACGCTTCGGTCGGCCGACCGTCCACACGGTGAACTCGTCGGTGAGTCCGGCGTAGGTCACCCGGGCGAGGTACTCCGCCGTCGCCCGGTTCGGCCGGCCGGCGAACGGCGTCGCTCAGTCCGGGGAGGACGACGAGCGTTCGCGGGCCGTCGCCGGCGCGGTAGTACGGGATGCGTCGTTCGAGGTGGCCGTGGTCGACGGTCGGGGTGAGCGGCGTCATCGTCTCCTACCCGAGGGGCGGACGGGGCAAAACGGTTGCCGCGGATTCGGCGGCCACACCTCGGGACGCTCTCCGCGGGACCCGCACTTCAGACCGCGTGGTCCGTCGGGTCTTCGAGGACGACGGGGACGCCGCGGGCGGCCACGTCGGCCGCGAACGCCTCGGGGTCGGTCGAGAGGAGGTCGATGGTGTCGTAGTGAATCGGCAGGACGAGTCCGGGGTTCAGGGCCTCGGCCAGGTCGGCGGCCTCGTGGCGGTCCATCACGACGCTGCCGCCGATGTTGGCGAGGAAGAGGTCGACCGACAACCGCTCGAAGCCGTCGAGAGCGTCGCTGTCGCCGGACCAGAACACCGTGGTGCCGTCCACCGACAGGAGGAACCCACAGCCGAACCCGGGCGGGTGGACGAGGCTCCCGTCGTCTCTGGTGTGCGGACCGTCGGCCTCGTTGTACGCGGCGACCGTCCACAGGTCCACGGGGCCGACCGTCAGGTGTTCCTCCTCGCCGACGCGGACCACCTCGTACGGGAGGTCCGCGACCGGTTCGACGTCGCGGTCGATGTTGTCCGCGTCCACCGCCTCGAAGACGACGACGGTGGCGTCCTCCTTTGCCACCGAGCGTATCGCGTCGCTGTCGTAGTGGTGGTCGTGGGTGACGCAGATCAGGTCGCCGTCGCGGGCGTAGTAGTCGTCCAGCACGCCGTAGCGGCCGGGGTCGAGGTAGACGACGTACCCCGACTCCGACTCGATTCTGGCCGTGGCGTAGCCGAGCCACGAGACGTCGAGGTTCCGGAAGGAGACGGTCATACGATACCGTAGCGCGCCCGGGGAATAACGAGTTTCGGCTTCGAGGCGGCCGCGATGCGTTCGGGCCCTACGGGGAGTCGACTCGCCCGGCCTCGCGTCCCCGACCGGTCAGTCGTCGGCCGGTCCGAGCGCGTTCGACGCCGCGAGGATGGACGCGCCCTCGAACTCCATCGCCACGTCGTCGCGGACGCCGAGGAGGTCGAGCACCGTCGGCGCGACCTGACGCATGTCGATGTCGCCGTCCAGCGAGAGCGACGGCGCGGCGGGGCCGCCGACGCCGAAGAACGGCGTCGTCTCGGAGTCGACGCGCCCGTGGGACCCCCGGACCTTCGAGGGGTCCGTCGAGACGAAGCCGTCCTCGCCGAGGAACAGTTCGCAGGGGTCGTAGCCGGGTTTCTCGTGGATGTCGACGCTGTCGGCGTACGGCGGCATCGCTTCGTCCTCGCCCTCGTCCCACCAGTAGTAGGTGAACCACGCGTCAGCGTCGGCGACGAGGACGAGGTCCCCCGCGTTCGCGTGGTCGATGTCGTAGGCGGTCTGGTCGTCGCCGTCGAGGACCCGTTCGATGCCCGGGAGCGGTTCGAGGGCCTCGCGCGCCCGTTCGACGGCGTCTTGGTCGCAGTAGACGTGCGCGACCTGGTGGTCCGCGACGGCGAACGCCTCGGAGGCCGCGAGGTCCGGAATCAGCCCGCCTTCCGCCGCCTCCTGCGTCGCCATCAGGCCCGCCTCGCGGAGCGCTCGGTTCGGGAAGACGGGCGTCGACACCTCGTGGAAGCCGTACTCGCTGACGACGACGACGGCCGTCTCCTCCCAGCGGTCGGTCCCGCGGAGGAAGTCGAGGTAGTCGCCGACGAGTTCGTCCACCTCCGCGAGGGCCTCGGCGAACGCCTCCGAGTTCGGCCCGTGACTCTGCCCCGCGTAGTCGAGGTGGGGGACGTACGCCCACAGCATGTCGGGGTCGTAGCGGTCCGTCGCCTCGCGCGCCGCCGAGAGAATCCACTTCGTGCTCTCCGCGTTGGCGGCCGGCCCCCAGTAGTTGTGAAGCGGGAAGTGGCCGTACTCCTCGCGGAGTTCGTCGTAGAACTCGTCGGGGTTCGTCCAGCAGTTCATCTCGATGAGGTCGTTGTTCTCGTCCTCGATGGGTTTCGGCGTCACCGCCACGTCGGCGTCGGTGCCGTACAGGTGCTGGAAGAACAGCGCGCCGGTCGTGAGTCCGCTGTCGCCCTGCATCTCCCAGACGCGCCGTCGGTCGCCGCTGTCGCGACCCCAGAGTTCGACCGCGTCGCGCTCTCGGTCGTACTCGGCGTTCGACACGTCGCCGTGGGTCGACGGCGAGAGACCGGTCGCGAGCGTCGTCTGCGAGGGTATCGTCACGCACGGGAACGGGGGGACGACGCCCGTCGTCGCGCCGTCGCCGAACAGGCCGGCGAGGTTCGGCGTCGTCTCGCCGTCGACGTGTTCGGGTTGCAGGCCGACCACGTCGAGGACGACGACCCGTTCTGCGGGGCGGTCGGTCCCGGTCATCGTTCGCCCCCCGCGTCGCCGCGGGCCGTGTCGTCGGGAGCGTCGTCGTCTCCGTCCGTCGTGTTGTCGTCACCGCCGGCGCCGTCCGTCCGCACGGGCGTCGCCGGGTCGGGGTTCGCGCCGTCGGCGTGGTCGTTCACGTAGGCCTCCAGCATGGCGAACTGCCGGGAGAGGTCGTGTTCGTCCACGTCCATCGGCTCTTTGAAGAACGAGGCGAGGTGGGTCTGGACGCCGCCCTCGCCGCGTTCGTCGGCGTGGGCGACGAGGCGAACGAGGTCCAACACGAGGGGGGCGGCCAGCGATGAGTCCGCGCCCTGCCACGTGAACTGCAGGCTCATCTCCGTCCCCATGAACCCGCGGAAGTGGACGTGGTCCCACGCCGTCTTCCAGTCGTCGAGGGAGGGAGTGTAGTCGATGCGAACCCGGTTGTGCATCTCCGACCCGAGGATGTTCGAGAGGACGCCGCCCTTGCTCTGGAGTTTCCCGGCCTTGTTCTCGTCGTCCTCCAGCACCTTGCCGTCGCCGTTGCCGAGGATGTTGAAGCCGTCCCACGACATCACGTCGAGGTTGCGGCCGGCGAACATCGGCCCGAGAGCGGTCTTCAGGAGCGTCTCGCCCGTCTTGGCGTCGCGGCCGACGTGCGGGACGTTCTCGCGTTCGGCCAACTCGCGCAGGCCGCCGAGTTCGCTCCCGGTGGAGGGCGTGAAGTTGACGTAGGGGTGACCCGCCGAGAGGGCGGCGTACGCGTACAGCGAACTCGCCGGCAGGTCCGCGTCGTCCGACTCGACGGCTTCCTCGAAGGCGGCCAGCGTGTCGTACCGCTCGGGTTCGCTCACGGGCGGTTCCGAGGAGGCGAGGTTGACGACGACCAGACGGTCCACGCCCGTCTCGGCGACGAAGTCGGCGTAGTCCGCGCGAATCTGCTCGACCACCTCCCCGACGGTGTGGTCGCGGTCCAGCGTGTCGCCGTCGGCCAAGGAGACGGCGCTCCCGCAGTTCTGGGCGGTGCCCGTCTCGATGCGGTCGTCTATCTCCCGCAGGTCGTCGGCGACGGCTTCGAGCGTCCGCCTGTCGACGATGTCCGAGTCGGCGAGTTCGGTCGCGGTGTGAAGGAGGGGTCTATCGGCGATGTCGTGGCCGCCGAAGACGAACCCCTCGACCGGTGGGAGTTCGAGTGAGGTACAGGGCTCCCGGGCGGTGACCATCCCGGTTCGGTCCGTCGTGTCTCGGGCGATGCCGCGCGCCCCGGCGATGGCCGTGGTGGCGACGTTGCCGCGGGCGCCGACGAACCAGACACCCGTTCGCGTTCGCGTCATGTACTGGACGGCGGACGGAACGCGGTTAGTTATGCGTCTGCTTCACGCGGGAGGCCGCCGAAATCGGTCGAATACCCTCGTTCGAACGGCTCGTTAACCGACTGCTACCGGGGGCGTATCACGAGCTTTCTCGGAGCCTAAACCTGTAGGATGCCGGTAACAAAGCCCGACTGATCCGGAGTGTGGTCCATGCGCCTCATCGACTCACACGCGCACATGACCTCGCGGACCACGGATGACTACCGTGAGATGCGACGGTCCGGCATCGAGTGCGTCATCGAACCCTCGTTCTGGTCGGGGTCGGACAAACTGTATCCCGAATCGTTCTTCGACTACTTCGAGCACATCATCGACTTCGAGACCGAACGCGCCGACCGGGTGGCGGGGATGGATCACTACGTCACCGTCTCCATCAACCCCAAGGAGGCCGTCGACCGCGAGATGTCCGAGGCGGTCATCGACCGCCTGCCGGAGTACCTCGAACGCGACCGGGTCGTCGGCGTCGGCGAGATCGGCTTCAACCTCCAGACCGACGAGGAGGAGTGGGCCTTCCGCGAGCAACTCAGACTCGCCGAGGAACACGAACAGCCGGTCATCATCCACCTCCCGCACACGGAGAAGCCGAAAGGTGCCGAACGCACGGTGGACATCATCGAGGAGATGGGCGTCACGCAGGAGCGCATCATCATCGACCACAACGAACCGGACACGATGGAGACGACGGCGGCGACGGACTGCTGGCTCGGGTTCACGCTCTACCCCGGCAAGATATCCATCGAGGAGGTCATGCCCCTGCTCGAGGAGTACGGCACCGACCGACGCATCATCAACTCCTCGGCGGACTGGGACGACTCGGACCCACTCGCCGTCCCGAAGGCCCGCGACGCGATGATAGACGCCGGCTGGGACCGCGAGGAGGTGCGCAAACTGCTGTTCGAGAACCCCTTGGAGTTCTTCTCGCAGTCGCCGCACTTCGACTACGCGGACGCCGTCGCGGCGGAGTCGGCGGACGAGAACCCCCCGCAGGGCGCAGAGGCCGAGTGACCCATGTCGCTCCAGTTCGGCTTCTCGATGAACGCGTTCCGGGAGTACTCCACCGTCGGGGCCATCGAGGCCGTCGCGGACGCGGGCTACGACGGCATCGAACTCCTGTTCGACCAGCCGTTCCTCTACCCGCCCGAGGCGACGGGCGAGGAGTACGACGAGGTGCGAACCGCCCTCGACGCCAACGACCTCGAGATCAGCAACTGTAACGCGTTCATGCTGACGGCCATCGAGGACTTCCACCACCCCTCGTTCGTCGAGGCAGACGAGGACTACCGCCGCCGCCGCGTCGACTACACGCTGGACTCGCTGGACGCCGCGGCCGAACTCGGCTGCGACAAGATATCCATCGAACCCGGCGGCCCGATTCCCGAGGGGAAGTCCCGCGAGTGGGCGACGGACACGTTCGTCGAGGGACTGAACGAACTCGCCGCGAAGGCCGAGGACGTGGGCGTGGACGTGATGGTCGAACCCGAACCCGACCTCCTGATAGAGACGTCCGACCAGTTCCTCGACCTGATGGACCGCGTGGACTCCGACCGAATCACCTGTAACTTCGACGCGGGGCACCTGTTCTGCGTGGGCGAGGACCCCGCGGAACTGGTCGAGACGCTCGCGCCGTACACGCGGCACTACCACCTCGAAGACATCCCCGCCGACCGCACGCACGAACACACCCAACTCGGCGACGGCGCGATGGACATCGACGGCTTCCTGCAGGCCGTCGAGGACTCGGGCTACGACGGCTACGTGACGGTCGAACTCTACCCGTACCAGGAGACGGCCGCCGAGACGGCGCAGGGGGCGATGGACTACCTCCGCGACCACGGGTGGGCCTGACGGATGGCGACGGGCGTCGGAGACGCACTCGGAGTCGAGTCGGTCCGGCGAGTCGCGAGCGACTACGCGACCTGATTCGACTCCCGAACGTCTTCACCGCCCCGCCGGACGTCCTCGCGGGCGTCGCCCTC
>NZ_WPCD01000216.1:0-6017 GCF_009741955.1 Halogeometricum sp. CBA1124
GTCGCTGCGGACCAATCGGGACCAGCGCGAACTCCGACGTACAGCGGTGCGTCCCACAGACCGTCGTCCTCACCGGTCAGTAGCGTGACGGGGCCGTCTATCTCCGCGACCGGAATCGTGAGTGCGTCGTACGCGTTCGCGCGCGGTCGTTCTGCGTGGTCGAGGGATGAGCGACGCGCTGGACTTCCGGACGTACACGCAGGACCTCCTCGGCACCGTCGTCCCCGCCGACCCCTCGACGTTCCTCAAAGAACTGGTCAGAGAGACCGAACGTCGGTCGGAGGTCCTCGACAGAATCGTCGCCGGGAGCGACGACGAACTGGAGGCGCAGGTGACGGAGTTCGTCGACAGCATCCACGGCAACGCACAGGAGGTCGAAGACGAACTGTCGGGCGCGTCGTTCGGGACGTTCGAGGTGCTCCTCGCGGCGTTGAACTTCAACTACTCGTGGAAGATATACCAGCTCGACCGGATGACTTCGGAGTTCGACGACGTGCTCACCGACGACCAGCGACGGGCGATGGACGACCTGAACACGGCGCTGGCGATGTTCGGCCCCGCCCGCGAGCACATCAAGACGCTGTACTTCCAGTGGGCGCTCGTGGACCTCTCGCAGTACATCCTCTACGTCGCCGTCCCCGCACTCGCCGTCGCGGGCGGGATGCTCGGGTTCGTCGGCAGCGAGACGTTCGGCGGCGCGATGTTCCTCGGCGTGCCCGTGCTGACGTGGGTCGTCGGCGCGGCGTTCACCGTCACGCTCCTCCCGTTCCTGCTCTTCACGTCGTACATCCTCCGCATCGCCACCGTCGCCAAGCGGACGCTCGCCATCGGACCGCTCATCCTGCGCGAGTCGCAGCGGTGAGGCGGTTCGGCTCCGGCGGCGGCGTACCGTCGGGCCCGCCCCGTTCGCGCGTCGCCGCGACCCGCTCGGCTACGGACTCGCCGAGCGCGTCTCCGCGGGACAGACGATGACCTCCCCGCCCCCGCTCACCTCGTGGACCTGCGGCGCGGCCGTCCGCTGGGTGAAGAAGGAGACCAGGACGACGGCGTCCTGGTAGTCCGCCGTCTCGTGGGTGGGGCCCTGTCGGTTGAAGTCGAACAGGTAGATGGCCTGATTGTCGTCCAGCGAAATCGTCCCGTTCTCGACGAACGACTCCGCGTAGGTGGCGACGTCCTGTTGGCCCGAGTCGGCGTCGAAGTTCGGCACCGAGTCGCCGTCCCGAAGCACGACCAGATACTCGTCGTTCTCGTCGGCGCTCGTCGTCCGCCACTCGTGTTCGGTGACGTCGACGTAGTAGGTGCTGCCGTACTGCTCGAAGCTGTAGTCGTAATCGTCCGACGGGCCGACGTACCGAGCGTCCTCGACCGTCCCGCCCCGCGCCTCGACCGAGATGGACGTGCCCGCGGACTGCCGCGAGACGCCGTACGCCCCGACGGTCGTGTTCGAGTCCCCGACCATCTCCCACGCCTTCACCTCGCTCCCGTTCACGCCGACGGAGATGTTCACTGGCGCGTCGTAGCGCGTGCTCGACCAGCCCGTCCCGAGGAACTTCACGTTCGCGGTGAAGTCGGCGGTGGTCTCGACGGTGTCACCGCGGATGACGAACTGGCCGCGTTCGACGGGGACGCGGCGCTCCGAGAGGGTGTACGAGGAGTCCTCGCGCTCGTAGGTGAGGGTCACCTCGGCGGTGTCCGTCCCGGCGCGACAGACGGCTGACTCGTCGAGTTCGAGGTCGAGTCGCTCGCCGGCGGACCACTCGCCGTCCGCGAGGGAGGCCGCACTCGTGCTGTCGAGGTCGATAGTCCGCGTCGTTCCGCCGGCACCGAGTCTCACGGAGAGCGGACCGGCCGGCACGGCCTGTCCGCCCCGGTGGACGAACTCCAGGGTGTGTTCGGTGTCGTTGCCCTGGAGGTCGACCTCGATGGTCTCGTCGGCGACGAAGACGGGGGCGGGGTCTCTCAACTCCGTCTGAAAGCCCAGCAGCATCCCGCCGGTGAGCACGCCGAGAGCGACCACGATGACGACCATCAGGCGACGCCGACAACGGGCGAGAGCGCTCGCTCGTCCCTCCCACGACTGTCCATCTACCTGATACTCTCCGCACGGTGAAATATAGTTTTGCCCGGGAGTGCGGCGCGTCCGGAGAGAGTCGTTCGCTCGACGACCCAATTCCGTATCGCGACATGAGATATATCCAGGGTTACCGGAGCGAGCACCCGCCCGTCGCTCGGTTCCCTCGGAACGCTACGCCGACCGCTCCCGACTCCCTCGGCGGTCGAACGGTCGACGCTTCGCGTTCGGGTCCGGCACTCGTCCAGCGCCGACGCGACGAGTTCGACCACCGCCGTGCTCGCCAGTCTGTCGGTGACGACTCGGGAACGGGTTTCGGGGGCATCCACACCTCCCGTCCCGAGTCGAGCGGTACGTTCCCGACCGGGCGGAACCAGTATCTTCAACTGCGGCCCACGCAGAGGCACCAGTATGAGCCTGGAGATGGAGTACGACTGCCCCGAATGCGATAGCTCGCAGTTCTGGAAGACGGCGTACATGGAGATACACCTCGGCAAGAAGACGAAGTGGCGGTGTAGCGACTGCGGATACGGCTTCATCCGGATAAACGGCGACATCAGCACCGCAGACGCGTAAATACCGCCGGAACCAGTTCTGCGACGAGAGCGCGGCGCGTTACGACTCGTCTTCGAGCGCCCGCCACGACAGTCGCGGTTCGCGCGCGGCGCTCACCTGGTCGATGCGCCGGGCGGTGGTCCGCGAGGGCGCGTTCGCCAACTCCTCGTCGGAGTCGGCCATCGCGGCGTGAACGCGTGCGCCAGGTCGTCCAGCGAGTCCAGATTCTCTATCTCCGTCGGTTCGGTGAGCATCGCCTCGGGGACGAACTCGGGCCACTTCGTCGTCGGCGGGTGGACGCCGTAGTCGAGCATCCGCTTGGCCACGTCCGCGGCGTCCCTCTCGCCCGCCGTCGCGGCGAACTCGTGGTGGAACGGCTCGTACGGCACCTCGTACTCCATCTGGGAGGCGAGGTAGTTGGCGTTCAGCACCGCCTTCGCGGAGGCGTCCGCGAGGCCCTCGTCGCCGAGGCGGGCGATGTAGGCGTACGCCTTCACGAGGACGAACCAGTTGCCCCGGTAGCCGTGGACCTTGCCGATGGACTCCTCGGGGTCGAACAGTTCGTAGTTGCCGCCCCGCTGACGGACGCGCGGACTGGGGAGGAACGGGGCGAGTTCCTCGACGACGCCCACCGGACCCGCGCCGGGGCCGCCGCCGCCGTGCGGCGTGGCGAACGTCTTGTGCACGTTGTAGTGCATGATGTCGAAGCCCATGTCGCCCGGCCGGCCGCGGCCGAGGAGGGCGTTGAGGTTCGCGCCGTCGTAGTAGAGCAGGCCGCCGGCGTCGTGGACCATCTCGGCGATGTCGACGATGTCGCGTTCGAAGAGGCCGACGGTGTTCGGGTTCGTCAGCATCAGCGCGGCCGTGTCCTCGGAGATGGCGGCGTCCAGCGCCTCCATGTCGACGCGGCCGTCGTCACCGCTGGGGAGTTCGACCACGTCGTAGCCGGCCATCGCGGCCGACGCGAAGTTCGTCCCGTGCGCGGAGGCGGGGACGACGACTTCGCTCCGGTCGTCGCCGCGAGACTCGTGGTAGGCCTTCGCCACGAGGATGCCCGTGAACTCGCCGGCGGCGCCGGCGGGCGGTTGTAGCGTCACGGCGTCCATCCCGCCGATGCGACCGAGGTAATCCTGCAGGTCGTACAGGAGTTCGAGCGTCCCCTGCACGCTCCCGGGCGACCGGTCGGGGTGGACCGCCGCGTTCGGGTCGGCGGCCGCGTCCTCGGTGAACGAGGGGTTGTACTTCATCGTACACGACCCCAGCGGGTACGGCCCGCTCTCGACGCTCCAGTTCATCTGCGAGAGGCGCGTGTAGTGGCGGGCGAGTTCGGGTTCGGACAGTCCGGGCAGTTCCACCGAGTCGCGCGTCAGGTCGTCGGGGAGCGGCGAGTCCTCCTCGTCGACGGCCACGCGCGTCGAGTTCTTCTCCGCGAGGAGCGGTTCGTACACGTCCTCGCGGGCGTAGCGTGCTTGGTCGTAGTCCATGGTTCAGAGCACCTCCTCGAACGCCGCGACCAGCGCGTCGGCCTTCCCGGCGTTCAGGTCGGTGATACACACCTGCAGTTCGTGTTCGCCGACGACGTGGACGGCGAACCCCTCGCTCTCGAGGTCCGAGGCGATGGGCTTCGCCGGTTGGTCGGTGCGGGCGACGAACTCGCGGAAGTGGTGTCTGTCGTGGACGGGCGCGCGAACGCCGCGCAGGTCCGAGAGGTCCGCGGCCAGCGACTCGGCGTCGGTGACGCACCGCTTGGCCAACTCGACCAGTCCGTCGGGGCCGAGGTACGCGACGTGCATCGCCGTCCGGAGGGCGACCCACGCCTGATTCGTACAGATGTTCGACGTGGCGCGCTCCTTTCGGATGTGCTGTTCGCGGGTCTGCAGCGTCAGGGTGTAGGCTCGCTTGCCGCCGGCGTCCTCGCTCGCGCCGACGAGGCGGCCCGGCACCTGCCGGAGGAACTCCTCGCGGGTGGCGAACAGGCCGAGACCCATGCCGTAGGCCGTCGGCATCCCGAGGGCGTCCGCCTCGCCGACGACCACGTCGGCACCGACGCTCGCGGGTTCTTCCAACAGTGCGAGGGCGACGGTGTCCGTCCCGAGACAGAACAGCGCGCCCGCGTCGTCGGCGACGTCGCCGACCGCGGCGAGGTTCTCCTCGACGGCGCCGCGAACCGTCGGGTTCTCGGCGTACACCATCGCCACGTCGTCGTCGGCCAGTTCCGCGAGGGCCTCGGTGTCGACGTTGCCGTCGTCCATCGGGTACGTCTCGACGGTGAGGTCGGTCCCGGCGACGTAGTTGTCGAGGACGCTCCGCTTGCCCGCGTGGAGTATCTCGGGGACGAGCACCCGCGTGCCGGAGACGCGGCGGACGCGGCCGGCCAGTCGGGCCGCCTCGGCCAGCGCCGTCGCGGCGTCGTACATCGAGCAGTTCGCCACCGGGAGGCCGGTGAGTTCGACCAGCATCGACTGGTACTCGAACAGGACCTGCAGGAAGCCCTGCGTAATCTCGGGCTGATACTGCGTGTAGGAGGTGAGAAACTCCGACCGGCGCGAGAGGTCGTCCACCAGCGACGGGACGTAGTGACTGTGGTGCCCGCGGCCGAGGAACTCGGTGAGGCGCTCGTTCTTCGCGAACGTGGCGCGCAGTTCGGTTCGCACGTCGCGTTCCGAACGCGCTTCGATGCCGAAGTCGCCGTCGAACTGGACGTCCGCGGGGATGTCGAACAGCGACTCCTCGTCGGCGACGCCGACGGCGTCCAGCATCTCGGCCGTCTCTGCCTCGGTGTGGGGGGCGTAGGGGCTTCCGCGTGTCATTCGGTCTGGTCGCGGTACTCCTCCGGCGAGAGCAGTTCGTCGAACGCTCCCTCGTCGGCGACTTCGACTTCGAGCATCCAGCCCTCGCCGTACGGGTCCTCGTTGACGAGTTCGGGGCGGTCGAACAGTTCCTCGTTCACCGCGACGACGGTGCCCGTGACGGGCGAGTAGAGGTCCGACACGGCCTTGATGGACTCGACGACGCCGAACTCCTCGCCCTGCGTCACCTCGTCGCCCTCGGCGGGGAGTTCGACGAAGACGACATCGCCCAGTTCGTCCTGTGCGAAGTCGGTGACGCCGACGGTTGCCGTGTCTCCCTCGGTGGTTGCGTACTCGTGCGATTCCAGATACTTGCGGTCTTCGGGTACTTCGAACATAGTTACTCTAGGAAGGGTGTGCTGACGACTTTCGCGCGTTTCTCCTGGCCGCGGACGGCGACGCGGAGGCGGGTTCCGGGCTCTGCGTGTTCGACGGGAACGTAGCCGAGCGCGATGGGTTCGTTCAGCGTCGGACTCATCGTTCCGCTGGTCACGTGACCGACGACGTGCCCGTCGTCGTCCACGACGTCGTAGCCGTGGCGC
>NZ_WPCD01000116.1:0-11456 GCF_009741955.1 Halogeometricum sp. CBA1124
GCCGTCGTCGCTCTCGCCCGCCGTGCTGTCGCCGTCGTCGCCGTCGGCACCGTCGCCGTCGGCCCGTCCGTTCGTCCGCGTTTGGGCCGCGACGGGGGTATCGCTTTCGCCGGACTGGCCGCGTTCGTCGTCCGTCTCGGTCGAATCGGCGTCGCGGACGTACTCGCGCGCGCGTTCGACCACCGTCGGCGGGACGCCCGCCAACTTCGCCACCTCGACGCCGTACGAGGAGGAGGAGGGGCCGTCGGCGACGCGGTGGAGGAACGTCACCTCGGGCTCCTGACCCTCGCGTTCGGTCTTCTCGACGGTGAAGTGGAGGTTGAACGCGTCCGGCAGGTCCTCGCCGAGGGCGGTCAGGTCGTGGTAGTGCGTCGCGAACAGCGTCGTCGCCCCCACCTCGTCGTGGACGAACTCGGTCGTCGCGCGGGCGATTGCGAGTCCGTCCGTCGTGGACGTGCCGCGGCCCACCTCGTCGAGGAGGACGAGCGAGTCCTCGGTGGCGTTGTGGAGGATGTCGGTCAACTCGGCCATCTCGCGCATGAACGTGGACTGCCCGCCCGCGATGTCGTCTGACGCGCCCACGCGGGTGAAGATGCGGTCCAGCATCGGAAGCCGCGCCGCCCGCGCCGGGACGAAGCTTCCGGCCTGCGCGAGGACGCATATCAGCGCCACCTGCCGCATGTACGTGGACTTCCCGCTCATGTTCGGACCCGTGACCACCGCGACGTGGCCGTCGGAGAAGTCCGCGGGGTTCGGCACGAACTCCCCCTGCGTGCGTTCGACCACGGGGTGGCGACCCGCCTCTATCTCCACCGCGTCGGCGCCCATCTCCGGGCGGACGTAGTCGTTGCCGGCGGCGACGGCCGCGAACGTCGTCAACACGTCGAGCGTCGCCAGCGAGTCCGCCAGCGACTGCAGTCGCTCGACTTCCGCGGCGACGTCGGCGCGGACGCGAGTGAACACGTCGTACTCCATCGCGTCGGCGCGTTCGGCGGCCGAGAGTATCTCGTCCTCGCGGCGCTTCAGTTCCGGCGTGTAGAACCGCTCCGAGTTCTTCAGCGTCTGCCGGCGGGTGTAGTCGTCGGGCACCCGGTCGAGGTTGGGGTTCGTCACCTCGATGTAGTAGCCGTGGACCTGGTTGTAGCCCACCTCCAGGGAGTCGATGCCCGTCCGCTCCCGTTCTCGGGCTTCGAGGTTCGACACCCACTCGCGCCCCTCGCGTTCGGTGGCGCGCACCTCGTCCAACTCGGCGTCGAACCCCTCGCGAATCACGCCGCCCTCGGTTATCTCCTGCGGCGGGTCCGGCCGAATCGCCTCGCCGACGAGTTCGCGCACGTCCGCGAGTTCGTCCAGCGAGTCGCGCAGGTCACACAGCGAGTCGCATTCGACTTCGGAGAGCGCCCCTCTCACCTCGGGCACCGCGTCGAGCGTCGTCTTCAGCGCCCTCAGGTCGCGGGCGTTCGCCCGTTCGCGCGAGCGCGCGAGACGAGTCGTTCGAGGTCGTACACCTCCGAGAGGTGGTCGCGGACCGTCTCGCGGGCCATCGGCCGGTCCAGCAGTTCCGCGACGGCGTCGTGGCGGCGGCGAATCTCCGCCTCGTCAACCGAGGGACGGCGGAGCCACGCCGCGAGACGGCGGCGGCCGAGGGCGCAGGCCGTCTCGTCCACCGCCTCGACCAGCGTGCCGCCGCCGCTCGGACTCCGCGACTCGAACAGTTCGAGGCTGCGTATCGCCGTCGCGTCCAGTTGGAGCGACTGCTCGGGGTCGTAGCGTCGGACGCGCGAGACGTACGACAGGGGGCCGTCGTCGCCCTGCGTGTACTCGGCGTAGTCGAGGAGGCCGCCGACGGCGCGCAGTTCCGACCCAGTCTCGACCACCGAGGCGGGCGCGGAGACGTACGCCGAGAGCGTCTCCCGCGCGGCGTCGGCGTCGAACGACTCGGCGTCGGCGGCCGTGACCATCGTCTCGAAGCCGAGTTCGAAGTCGGGCGCGTCGGGGGCGCAGAGCAGTTCCGCCGGGGCGAGGCGGTCCAGTTCCTCGCCGACTTCGTACTCGGACCCGCTGGTGACCTGACACTCGCCCGTCGAGACGTCCACCGTCGCCAGCGCGGTTTCCTCGCCGGACCCGGCGACGGCCCCGAGGTACGTCGCCGTCGCGCCGGCGAGCAGTTCGTCGTCCACGACGGTGCCGGGCGTGATGACCTGCGTCACCGCCCTGTCCACCAGTCCGGACGCCTCCTCGGCGTCCTCCACCTGATCGGCGACTGCGACGCGGTAGCCCGCGTCGAGGAGGGCTTCGAGGTACGACGCGGCGTTGTCGATGGGGATGCCGGCCATCGGGTACGTCCCCGTCGAGTCCTCGCGCTTGGTCAGCGTCACCTCGCAGACGCGCGCCACCTCCTCGGCCGCCTCGCAGAACGCCTCGTAGAAGTCGCGACCTGAAACATGACGACGGCGTCGGGATGCGCCTCGCAGAGTCGAGATACTGCGACAGCATCGGCGTGAGTTCCTCGCGGGCCGCCACCATCTTCGCCGGCGGCCCCTCGGGTCGGGGGGCGTCGTCCGTCGCCGCCTCCGCCGGGGCCGCGTCCCGTCCGCGTGGTTCATGTGCGGTCAACGGCGGCGGACGGACAAAAACGAACGGGAACGACGCCGGTGCTTCGCCCGAACAGTCTCGGCGCGCGACGGGACGCCGCCGACTCGGAGACGGCGGTACGGCGGCCGAACCGCGCACACCCAGCAAAGTTACGTGCGCGGGGCCCGTAGACGGCAGACGTGTGTGTGCGAACTGTTGACAGCCTCATCGAACGGCGGGCAGGAGTTCCGTCGCCGGTTCGCGCACGTTTTCAATCTGACACATGACCGACGCAGATGCCGTACCTGACTCGAAGCCCGAGGCACCAGCCGTCTCTCCGCTCCCGACCGAAGACGCCGCCGACCTCGCGACGCGCATCGCGGACAACGTCGAACGCGTCATCGTCGGCCACCGGGACGCCATCGAGAACATCCTCATCGCCGTCCTCGGCCGCGGACACCTCCTCTTGGAGGACGTGCCCGGCGTGGGGAAGACGATGCTCGCGCGCGCCGTCGCCATCTCGCTCGGCGGGTCGTTCAAGCGCGTGCAGTTCACGCCGGACCTCCTCCCGTCGGACGTGACGGGCGTGAACGTGTTCAACCAGCAGAGCCGCGAGTTCGAGTTCCAACCGGGACCGGTGTTCGGCAACGTCGTCCTCGGCGACGAGATCAACCGCGCGCCGCCGAAGACGCAGGCCGCCCTCCTCGAAGTGATGGAAGAAGAACAGGTGACCGTGGACGGCGAGACGCACCGCGTCCCGAACCCGTTCACCGTCATCGCCACCCAGAACGACGTCGAACCGAACCGCACGTACGAACTCCCCATCGCCGAGATAGACCGCTTCATGAAGAAACTCCGCCTCGGCTACCCCTCGGAGACGCAGGAGACCGAACTGCTCGGCCGGGTCGCGGGCGACCACCCCATCGACTCGCTGGAATCGGTCGCCTCCGTCGAGGACGTGTTGCAGGCGCGCCGGACCGTCTCGCAGGTGACCGTCCGCGAACCGGTCCGGTCGTACATCTCTCGTCTCGCACGTCACACGCGCGAACACGCGCAACTCGGCGTGAGTCCGCGCGGCGGCATCGCCCTCGTCCGCGCCTCGCAGGCCCGCGCCGTCTTCGAGGGCCGCGACTACGTCGTCCCCGACGACGTGCAGACGGAGGTACAGAGCGTCTGGGCGCACCGCATCCGAACAGACGGCGACGACACCGGGTCCGCGGTGGTCAGTCGCGCCCTCGACACGGTGGCAGTCGAGTGAGCCGATGCGGCTGACTCGACGCGGTTACGCGGTCTGTGCGGTGGCCGGACTCGCCGTCGTCCTCAGTGTCGTCTTCGGGCCGCGCGCCCTCAACGCCGTCGTCCTCCCCGCCGTCGTCGCCCTCGCGGCGGCCGTCCTCCAGGTCCGCCGTGCCGACGCGCCGCGGGTCGAACGCTCGCTCCCGAACGACGACTTCCCCGACACCACTGGGACGGTCACGCTGTCGCTCGACGTCGACCGCTCGTACCCCGCGACGGTCCGCGACACCCTCCCCTACGGCGTCGAGGGCGACGCCGAGAGCGAGACGCTGGTCGGGGGCGACCCCGTCTCCTACGAGGTGACGTACCGCACGCGGGGCGAACACGAACTCGGACCGGTGTCCGTCGTCGCCACCGACGTCCTCGGACTGGCCGAACGCGAACTCGTCGCCCCCGGGACCGACTCGGTGCTGGTGTTCCCGCCGGTCAGACGCCTCTCGACGGGCGCGCGGCACGACCTCTGGTCGCTGTACGACGCCGCCGTCTCTCCGCGACGCGAGGAGTTCGACCGCCTCCGGGAGTACGTCAGGGGCGACTCGCTTCGCGACGTCCACTGGAAGTCCTCGGCCAAGCGCGAGGACCTCATCGTCAAGGAGTTCGTCGCCGAGACGGACGCCTCCAGCGTCCACGTCTCCGCCGGCGGGGCGCGACAGGCGGCCGACCGCATGGCGGAGGCGGCGGCCACGCTCTGTCTCACGTTCGTCACGTCCGGCATCCCGGTCACGCTCTCGACGCCCTCCGGCGTCGTCGAGTCCGCCGCCGGCGACGACCGACCGTTGCTCGAACACCTCGCGCGCGCCGACGGCGGCGCCGTCCCGGACGAGAGCGCCGACATCGTCGTCACGGCCAGTCAGGCGGCCACGCGCGTCCGGTTCGGCGACCGCGAGGCCGCGTTCGAGGACCTCGTCGAACGCGGCCGGCGGGGGGACCGCTCCGCCGGGACCGACGCCGGGACGCCCCGCGACGCCGGGGAGGTGGTCGCGTGAGCACCGAGACGGACGGCCGGTTCGAGTCGCTCTCGGTCGATTCGCTCTCGACCGACTCGCTCTCGACCGACTCGCTCTCGCCGTCCCGCGCCGTCGCTCTCGCCGGCGTCCTCGTCCTCACGTACTCGTACGTGAGCGTCCTCTACCACGTCACCGACGTCGTCGGCGGGAGTTCGCGACTCCTCCTCGTCGTCGCCGGCGCCCTCGCGTTCGCGTCGGTCGTGGGCTACTTCGTCGGCCTCCGGACCGCGGTGGGCGTCACCGCGGTCCTCGTCACCGGCGGCTTCGCCGCCTACGTCCTCGCACTCCCGCAGAGCCAACTCGAACTGCTGACGCCGACGCGCCTGGTCTCGGACACCGTCGCGCTCCTCACCGGACTCTCCATCCTGCGACTCACCGGCGCGGGCGTGTGGGCGATGGCCGTCGCCCCCGGCCCGGTGTTCCTCTCGTGGTACCTCGCAGTCCGCCGCCGGTACGTGCTGAGCGTCGGCGTCGGCGGCGTCGCACTCGGCCTGTTCGTCCTCACGGGCGACGCCGGACAACTCGCGACGCTCGTCGGCGTCGTCGGCGCGACGGCGGCCGTCGCCGCCTCGACGTTCGACCGCTACGGCGCGGGCGTCGCCCAGTTGGACGTGATGGCGATGGTGCTGGCGACGATGATCGTCCTCGCGGCGACCATCTCCGTGGTGCCCGGCGCGCAGGGGTCGCCGCTCCTCCCGGACCGCGGGTCGCCCACCGTCGAGGGGAGCCTCGTGGACGCACAGGACCGACTCGACGTCGTCGGGAGCATCCGCCTCTCGCCGAAGGTGCGCTTCACCGTCCAGAGCCCGCGGTCGTCGTACTGGCAGACCGCCGCCTACGACCGCTACACCGGCGACGGCTGGGTCAGGACGGGCAACACGAACGAGTACGACGGGCGGTTGCGCGGGCCGCCGGGGTCCTCCCGGACGCTCGTACAGCAGGTGACGGCGGAGGGCACCATCAACATCCTCCCGGCGGCGTGGAAGCCGGTGGAGATACAGGGCCCCATCGCCACGCAGTCGCAGGTGACGATGCAGGGCGGCATCCGCCCCAACGTGGCGTTGCGCGAGGGCGAGTCCTACCGCGTCACCAGCGAAGTGCCGCTCTACACCACCGAACAACTGCGACGCTCGGGCACCGACTACCCCGACGACGTGGAGCAGGCGTACCTCCAACTGCCCGACAGCACGTCCGACCGCGTCCGTGCGCGCGCGCCGACGTCGCCGGCGGAGAGGACAACCCCTACGACAAGGCCGTCGCCATCGAGCAGTATCTGGAGTCCGAGAAGCGCTACTCGCTGTCGGTGCCGCAACCGTCGGGCGACATCGCGGACAACTTCCTGTTCGAGATGGACGCCGGCTACTGCACCTACTACGCGACGTCGATGGTCGTCATGCTCCGCTCGGAGGGCGTCCCC
The DNA here is from genome assembly GCF_009741955.1 of Halogeometricum sp. CBA1124. Classification (NCBI taxonomy): domain Archaea; kingdom Methanobacteriati; phylum Methanobacteriota; class Halobacteria; order Halobacteriales; family Haloferacaceae; genus Halogeometricum; species Halogeometricum sp. CBA1124. The sequence goes on from NZ_WPCD01000116.1 coordinate 6,295, forward strand.
GCGCGGTTCGTCACGGGCTACACGCCCGGCCAGCAGGTCTCGGAGGACGAGTACGTCGTCCGCGGACTCGACTCGCACGCGTGGGTCGAAGTCTACTTCGAGGACGTGGGCTGGGTCCGGTTCGACCCGACGCCGTCCGGCCCGCGACAGACGGCCGAGAACGCCCGCGTCGCCGAGGCGCGACAGAACGGCGAGTCGGGCGTGGACGTCGACGGCTCGGCGACCACCGACACGGCGACGCCGACGCCGCCGTCGTCGGAGGCGACGAACGACTCCACGAACGGCACGGTGACGCCGCCGGACGCACTCGCACCCAGCGGCGACGGTCTGAACTCGACGCCGCCGGCCGGCGCGGTGCCCGGCGTGACCGCCACGACGGCGGACGACGACGGACTGCCGGGACCGACGCTCCCGCCGCGGCGGACGTCGCCGTCGGACTCGTCGCACTCGTCGGACTCGCCGCCGGCGCGCGGCGGACGGGGGTGACCGAACGCGCTTATCGAGCCCTGTGGCTCCGGTATCAGGGGGCGCGGCGCGCCCCCGACGAGGACGCCATTCGGGCGTATCGCCGCCTCGAGTACCTGCTCGAACGGCGGCACCGCCCCCGGCGGACGGGCGAGACGCCGCGGTCCTACCTCCGGTCGCTCTCGCGGGTCGGTCTCGCCGACGAGGCGAGACGCGTCGGCGAGGCGTACGAACGCGCGAGGTACGGCGACGGCGTCTCCCGCGAGGCGGCCGACGAGAGCATCGCCGTCGTCGACCGACTGGTTCGGGAGTCCACGCCGGTCGTGGGGCGGTTCCTGCGACGCTGACGCGACGGGGCGGCCGCGGCGACGGTCGCGCCCGCGGTTCACTCACCGGCGAGTTACTCTCCGCGCGAGACCGTCCCCGTCGGTCGTTTCGTCGGCTGCGGCGGGTGTGTGGAACGCGCGGATTCCCGATACTGTTTAATATCCCCATCCTGTACGTTCAGATTGTAATGTCGGAAGTCTGCTCGACGTGCGGGCTCCCTGAGGAACTCTGCGTCTGCGAGGACGTGGCCAAGGAGTCTCAGGAGATCACCATCCGCATCGACGAGCGCCGCTACGGAAAAGAGGTAACGGTCATCGAAGGGTTCGATCCCAAGGACGTGGACATGGACAGTCTGTCCTCCGACCTGAAATCGAAGTTCGCCTGCGGCGGGACGGTTGAGGACGGCTCAATCGAACTCCAAGGCAATCACACCGGCGCGTGGAGGACTTCCTCCGCAACAAGGGTTTCAACGTCGCCTAACGACCGTCACCTCCCGGCCCCGAGCGGTTTCGTCTCACTCTTACTCGCTCGCGACCGACCGGTTCGTCGGTTCCGACCCGGCGTCGACGCGACCCGTCCGTCTCAGACCGCCCCCGTCAGAACGGCGCTTCGGGCCCCTCGTCGGGTTCGGCCGTCGCTTCTGTCTCGACCGGTCCGTCCCACGCCTCCAGTCCGCCGCGCATGCTCTCGACGCGCGCGTCGGCCGTCCCCTCGAACGACTTGATGAGGCGGGCGGCCTGCACGCTCGCCTGCCCGTGCGGGCAGACGGTGACGATTCGGTCGGCCCCCGAGAGCGACTCGACGCGATTCGGCAACTCGGCGAACGGCACGTTCTCGCTGCCGGGGATGTGTTCCCGGGCGAACGCGGCGGGCGACCGGATGTCGACGACGCGCGGCGGGTCCGCGTCCGCGAGCAGCGACTCGACTTCCGAGGGGTCGATTTCGTCGTCCATGCCCGGGAGAAACGGACGGCGAGAGATAAGCGTGCGGGTGCCGGTCAGAGCAGGCCGTCCTCGCGGGCGAGGAGGACGCCCTCGACGGTGGCGTCGTTCGTCGGAGTCGCCCGCGCCACGTCAACGGCGTCCTCGACGGGGACGGTGCGCACCGAGAGGAACTCGTTGTCGTCCAAGTCGCGGCCGACCGGTTCGAGGCCCTCGGCGAAGACGAACGCGCGCCGGTGTCTGAGCACGCCCGTCGAGCACCAGAACTCCTGCAGGAGCGAACTGCTCGTCGCCTCGAACCCCGTCTCCTCGCGGAGTTCTCGTTCGGCGGCCTGCGTGTACGACTCCCCGCCCTCGACGATGCCGGCGGGCAGTTCGAGTTGCGTCTCCCGCACCGTCGGTCGGTACTGCTCGACGAACACCACCTGCCCGTCCTCGACGGCGACGACGACTACGGCGGTTGCCAACTCCGCCCAGTAGTAGCGTTTCGTGCTCCCGTTCGGTTGCTCGACGAGGTCGTACCCGCCGGTGAACCATCCGGTCTCGTACTCGACGGCCGACTCCAGTACGGGCCACTCGGGGTCCGGTAGCGTCTCGTGACGGCGTCCGTCTCCGTTCATCGTCTCCCGTTCGGGCCGCCCGACGCTTAACTCTCCCCGCGGGTCAGGCGTCGTCGCCGCCCGAACTCGCGTCGGTCGCCGCGTCGGCGGCCCCCGCGTTCGACGCCGCGCCGTCGGCCCTCTCCGCGTCTTCGACCGTCTCCGCGCCGTCGCTCTCGCCGTCCTCGAACCGCGGCCGGTAGAGTCGGCTGAACGCCTGCCTGCGGAGCGTTCCGACCGCCGCCTCGCGTTCGTTCTGGAACGTCGCGGCGACGACGGCGTCCGCGAACGGTGCGGCGTGCCAGACGATGCGGTCCACGTCGGGACTGCCGAGTTCGGTCACCTCGTAGTCGGGGTGGTCCTCGCGCCACGCGTCGAACTCCTCGCGCGTGCCGACGCGGACGGCGAGGCGTTCGGCGAACAGCACGTTCCGGGCCGTCTCCACCACCTCGCCCGTCACGCGCTCTCGGTACTCCTCGCGGTCGAACGACATGGCCCGGGCCGCCTCCCGGACGACCTGTTGGGCCGTCGGTCCGGCGGCCTCGAACGCCTCTCGCGCCTCGCGTTCGCTCTCGGGTGCGAGCGTCCCCGCTGTCTCCATACGGCTACGTCGCCCGCGGGGGGACGAACGCCTTTCGGTCCTCGGCGGTCGGTCACCCGTCCCGTCCCCGTCGCCACCGCTCACCGGTCGGGCGGCCGGAGCAGTCGTCCGCAAGAAGTCGTGGTCAGGCGTCGCCGTCGGCGTCCGCTTCGTCGTCGTCTGACTCGTCCGCGCCCGCGTCGTCGGCGTCCGAACGCCCGTCGTCCAGCATCTCGCGCGTCATCTCCCGCGCCTCCTCCACGATGGCGCGCGCCTCGTCGTCGAGCCGGCTCGCGCCGGCGCGCTGGCCGTCCGACCGGTCGAGCGTTCCGTCGTCGAAGGCGTGGTCGTGCGAGTGGTCGTGGACCGTGTCCTCGAACACCGTCTCGTACGTCGTCTCCTCGGCGTACTCGACCACGCGCGGGCCCAGGTCGTCCGGCCCGGACGACCCCCACCCGGGGACGTGTTCGTCGAGCCAGACTTCGTGTTCGCCGCCGTTGGTCATCGCCGTGAACGCGAGGTGGTTCGCGAGGTGCTCTCCGTCCTGTTGCGGCACGTCACAGACGGGACAGGCGTAGCCCATGCTCGCCCGTTAGCTGTCGCGACACAAGGGTCGTACGGTCGGCGCGACGAACGCGAACGTCGGCGTCCGGCGGTGGTGCCAGAAGAGAGATACAGAGAGCGGTGCCCGGAAGTGCTGCAGAGAGCGGTGCCCGGAGAGAGGGTCCTACGGGGTGCCCGGAAGCGGCCGTAGACCCCCGTTTACAGCTCGTCCAGCGACGAGGGGTCCTCGACGACGACGACGCCGTTCTCCGAGATGGAGACGTTGTATCCGACGTAGGTGAAGCGGACGCTGGACGCCGGCTCCTGTCCCTCCGTCGGTTGGCCGCCGTCGGTCGCCGGACGGCCGCGGTTGCGCGACGGTGCGAACAAATTCTCTAGCGCGTCGGGGTCGACGACAGAACCGACCGGTGGGAGCGTCATGGCGTCGTCCGAGTCGCCCGTCCACGCCTCCGCGGCGGCGCGGGCGATGGTGACGGCCAGACAGTCTTCTCCGTCCCAGTCGTGTTGAACGACTACCTTCGATGCTTCCTGCGTGCTCAGCCCCTTCCCTTGCGTTGTTGCGTCGTCCATGATCTGTCGTCGGCCCCCACGCCGACGGATGTTCGGTAACCGTTCTGGGGTATTAGTCGTCGTCTCTATCATGGTAGGATGTTCCGCCGGATGCACTCTATTCGAATAGTATGTCGTCTCGCCGTCACTCCAGCGTCAGTTCGACCAGCTTCCGCTCTGCCGCGCGGAGGTGGTACTGGAACGTCGGCGAGGAGACGTCGAACGCCTCCGCGAGCGTCGAGACGGACGTCTTGCGCGGCCAGTCGTACAGCCCCCCGTGGAGCGCCGCCGAGATGGCTTCCCGCTGTCGCTCGGTCCACGCCTCGTCGAGGCGCGCGCGGAACGTCCCCACCGACTCCGACGGTTCGGCCTGCGTCCGCCGGGCGGTCAGCGTCGTCCCGTCGTACGCCGCGGCGAACGCCTCGACGACCGACCGGACGCTCACGTCCGAGGGAATCGTCAGCGTCACCGTACAGACGCCGTCTTCGGCCCGCATCTCCTGCAGGCGGCCGCGGCCGGCGTACAGCGTCTCGAACGGCTTCGTGTCGGCCGGCCGCACCTCGTAGAGGTGTTCGCCGTCGTCCGAGTCGGTGAGTTCGCGGACGACGGCTCCGGCGGGAAGCGCGTCGCGCGCGACGTCCTGCGCGGCGGTGGTTCGGACGAACGAGCGGTACGTCCCGTCCGTCGTCGGCACGACGCCGGTGACCGTCGCCGCCGCCCCCGTCGCCGCCGCGAGCCGGTTCAGGTAGTGGCTGTCGTCGCGAATCTCCAACTCGACTTCCGTCTGTTGCTCGCCGAGGATGGGCTGGGACCGGCCGAGTTGGTCGATGACCGCGCCCAGCGTCTCCCCGAGTTCGACGATGACGTCGCCGTCCTCGCCGACGAACGTGTCGGGACGCGTGCCGTGGACGACGAGCAGGCGGTCCTCGCCGGCGGGGACGACGGCGATGGACCGAAAGCCAAGCGTGAGGGCGTCCCGGCGGTGCGGTTCCCACGCCGGGTCGTCCAGCACGTCGTCCACGACGCCTCGCCGTCCCGAGGAGGCGACCCGCGCGAGCAACTCGGGGAACGGCGAGGTCTGCGCGACGGCCGGGAGGCGGGCCGCGTAGCCGTCCTCGACGCCCGCCGTCGTCGTCG
>NZ_WPCD01000126.1:0-10885 GCF_009741955.1 Halogeometricum sp. CBA1124
CGTTGTACGACTCGACGAACGCCTCGTAGTCGCGCATCGCCGTCGCCAGGTCCGCGGGGTCGGGTTGCCGCTTCGTCGAGACGACGTACGTCTCCGCCCCGCCCTTTCCCTCGTACCGGAGGTACTGCAGCGCACCGCCCTCGTACTTGACCGTCCACGTCCCCCGCGAGGTGGTGAACGCTCGCTGGCCGTAGTCGCCCCCCTGCAGGAGGGCGAGTTCGCGCGCAATCCGTCCCGCGTGCGACTCGACGGCCGCGACCACCTCGTCGCGTCTGGCGGCGACGTCCTCGGTGTCCGCGAAGTCGAAGTCGATGCCCTCGTTCATTCGTGTCGGTGGTGGGGGTCGGCAGGCATAACGCCTCTGAAGCCGGGCGAAGCGAGGGCGAGAAGGAGTGGTGAGACGTTCGAGTCGGAGGGCGGTGTCGGGGTCTCAGTCCGCGATGAACTGGCTGGCCACCTCCAGCACCTCGTCCATCGACTTCGCCTCGTCGAAGGCGTTCGGGAACGGGTCAGCACCGTTCAGACGGTTGAGGTACGCCGCGTGCCGGGCTTCGACGCTGTGGACGCTGAGCGCCGCCGAGAGCAGGTCGTCGTTGCTGATGCTCGGCGCAGCGCCCGCGTATGCAGCGACGCCGGTGTTCTCGAGCGCCATGGCCGTCTCGAAGAACGCCGTCGGGTTGTTCGCCTGCATCGTGCCGAACTCGTACTCGGCCTTCTCGACGGGCGTGCCGCCGAGGTCCTCGATGATCGCTTCCAGCGTCTCCACGTGCGCGGCCTCGTGTTCGCCGATGTCGGTGAGGTTCCCGTAGATTGGCTCGCGAGCGCCCCACGGGAGGTGGTCGAACATGTCGGCCGTGACGATGGTCTCTTTGCTGTAGTAGCCGCCGAGCGACTTCAGGTTGTGCGCGTAGAACGCGTCTTCGAGGTGTTCGAGCGTGAGCGCGTAGTTCAGCACGTCCACGTCAGTCGTCTCGTCGCTCGCGCCGTCCGCGTGCTCGTCGGCCGCGACGCTCGACGTCCCGAACGCGAGCGCACCGAGTCCCGCGGCGGTCGAACCCGCGAGGAACTGGCGTCGCGAGGTGACTGCGTCCTGTACTGCCCGTACTGCCGAATCGAAGGGCGTCTCGTCTGTCGACTGGTCGTGGTCTGTCATTGGAGTGTGCGCGTCGAAGCGCACCTACGACTCCGATTGTCGGATAAATGAGGATTTTCCGAACTCTCACCCAAATTCGTCCGGAGTCGCGAGGTGTGAAATTATCTCTCCGAACTCTCTCGTCGTCACCAGACATACAGGGCTCGTGATCGCTTCGCGTCGCTCGTCGAGAGAGCGAGGCAGAAGTCGCTCGAAGAGACGAAAGGCGCGAGAAGTGACCGGCGTGACTACCGTCGCGGGTCGCCGCGCACGTCGCTCGCGGCCACGGTGCAGATTCGAACTCCGGGACGGTCGCTCACGACGGACGCTCCGCTCTCGTTCGTCGTTGCGAAGTGGGGTGAAAATGGGCCGGCGCAGATTCGAACTGCGGTTACGGCCACCCGAAGGCCGAAGGATACCAAGCTACCCCACCGGCCCGCACCTCGAACTGAGTCCGGCGCCGCGTTTAACAGTTGTGATTCGCGGTGTTCGCCCGAGGGAGTCAGTACGTCGTGAAACCGTCGGTATCGAGGTAGTTGTGGGCGACGGTGATGGAGTGGTCGGCGTGCAGCACCTCCGGACCGAGGCGGACCCGTTCGTCCGCGGCGGCGGCGAGGGCGTCCGCCTCGTCGTCGGTGAAGTCGTGGTGGTCCGAGAGGACGAACACCGGGTCGACGGGCGGTTCGACGTCCACAACCGGGTCGCCGTCCTCGTGGAGTTCGACCACGGTTCCGTCGGCGACGGCGTCCAGCGTCGACTCGAAGTCCATCCGACGGATGCTGACGCCGGGACTCGCCTCCGCGGGCATGTGCCCGATGGCCTCCTCACGTACCTCCAACGCGCCGCGAATCAACGCGGCCGTACTGCGTTCGTCCGGGTTGAGCCGCCGCAACTCCGACCCCTCGAACCGGACGGTGTACTCGTCGCCGAGGACGAGGTGGACGCGGACTGACTCCCGAATCGCGTGCGAGAGGAAGAACGCGGAGTTGACGCACCGGCAGAGCACGTCCAACCGACCGGCCCCCCCGGCCAAGTCGTCGAGCGAGAAGTCGGGCGTCGTCGGAACGTCGTGACCGGTGATGACGAACTGTCGCATACGGGCCGGTGTCGCCCCCAGAACAAGGGTCTGTCCTTCGACTCAGCCGAAAAGCTTACGACTGCTAGCATTCACCACGTGCTAAGCATAACGAACTATCATCCGGTACCGAATAAAACAAACGATTGGAATTTTACGACACAACACGACGAACGGAAGGTGTTAGGTGAAAATCGTATTTCATCTAGCGAAAACTTCGACGTGAATGAAAGTTTACCAACATGCTTAATTCCTTGTAGAATAGGAGCGGAAAAAGCCGAGTACGGCGAGAGGAACGGCGCAAAAACAAGATTTGCCGATACCGGAGAACATTCGTTAGGTATTTATCCAACCAGCGGCTGATTCTCGGTATCCCTCAACATAAGGTGCAGTAACCCATGTCAGATAAACCCAAGACGTTTCACAGTCAACTGAACCGTCGCCGTGTCCTTCAGGGCCTCGGTGGCGCAGGTATCGCAGGTCTCGCCGGCTGCGCTGGCGGCTCCGGTAACGAGACCGAAGGAGAGAGCACGGGGACCGAAGGCGGTTCCGGGTCCACCGGGACAGAAACCACCAGCGGTGGCGGCACCGCCGGCGGGAAGCTCAAGATGGCGCTCGTCAAGAGCCCCATCGAGTTCGACCCCATCGTCCTGAACGACGTTCCGTCGTCGCAGGTCGTCGACCGCATCGTCGAAGGACTCTACACCTACAACGAGTCGACGGGTATCGTGCCCGTCCTCGCCGACGGCGAGCCGACCGTCGAGAACGACGGTACGCGCTACACGGTCGCCATCCAGGACGGCGCGACGTTCTCCAACGGCGACCCCGTCACCGCGTCCGACGTGAAGTACTCCTTCGAGGCACCGGTCAAAGAGGAGACCGAGAACGCCTCCGAACTGAACATGGTCGACTCCATCACCGCGGTGGACGAGAAGACCGTTCAGTTCGACCTCAAGTACCCGTTCGCGCCCTTCATGAACACGCTGACGTGGTACGTCGTGCCCGAGTCCGTCCGCGAGGAGGACAAGGACGCGTTCAACACGGGCGGTAACCTGGTCGGTTCCGGTCCGTTCGTGTTCGACGAGTGGCAGGAAGGTAACTTCGCGCGCATCACGGCCAACGAGGACTACTGGGGCGAGCCGAAGCCGAAGCTCGGCGAAGTCGAGTTCGTGCCCGTCGAAGAGGCGACGACGCGCGTGACGACGCTCAAGAACGGCGAGAACGACATCATCGAGGAGATTCCGCCGAAGCAGTACCCGACGGTCCGCAGCATCTCCGACGCCAGCATCGACGAGGTGCCCGGCATCGGGTACTTCTACGCGGCGTTCAACTGCAACGAGGGCCCGACGACGGACAAGAAGGTCCGCGAGGCCATCGACTACGCGTTCAGCATGGACCAGGCGGTCAGCTCCTACGTGGAGCCGACGGGCATCCGACAGTACAGCCCGCTGCCGAAGTCCATCGCCGAGGAGTGGGGCTTCCCGCTCGACGAGTGGAAGCAGATTCCGCACGACAAGGACATCGACCAGACGAAGGCGCTGTTCGACGAGGCCGGCGTGCCGGACGACTACTCGTTCAAGATCATCGTCCCGCCGGACGACAAGCGTGAACAGATCGGCATCACGATCTCTAACGGGATCAAGGAGGCCGGTTGGGACGCGTCCGTCCAGCGTCTCGACTGGGGTGCGTTCCTCGACAAGTACGTCTCCGGCAAGGAGGACGACTACAACATCTACACGCTCGGCTGGTCCGGAACCCCCGATCCCGACGCGTTCACGTACTACATGTTCGGTCGCGACGACAACACGCTCGGCGTGACGAACGGGACGTTCTACGGCAACAACAGCGAGAACGGCAAGACGGTGAGCCAGAAGTTCATCGAGGCCCGCGAGACGCCCGAGCGTGAGGAGCGGAAACAGCTCTACACCGAGGGCATCACGATGGCGCTCGAGGACCGCGCGCACCTGCCCGCCTACAACCTGAAGAACAGTTTCGGCGTGAAGGACCTCGTCAACGACTTCAGTTCACACCCCGTGCTCAGCTTCACGCTGTCCACGTCGCACAACAACGTCTCTGTCAACAAGTAATACACTTTCAGACAGAGGCTGAGACGCCATATTTATGTACAAACCAGCCGCTAAACGACGCTTAGAGACATACATGGACGAAAACCAGTAGTGGTGTAACAATGGGACGCCTTCGCTACACAATCAGCCGACTCCTCCAGGCGATTCCGGTGATCGTCGGCGTGATTACCATCACGTTCTTCCTCACCGACGCCATCCCGGGGGACCCGGTACAGATCATGCTCGGCCCGTCGCCGAGCGCGCAACAAGCCGCAGCCATCCGTGCGAAGTTCGGACTCGACCGACCGCTCCACGTTCGGTACTTCAGCTACCTGTTCGACGTCATCCAACTGGACCTCGGGACGAGCATCTACTACCAGGTTCCCGTCACCCAGAAGATCGCAGAGCGCCTGCCGGTGACGCTCTACCTGCTGCTGTCAGCCTTCACGTTCGCGCTGGTGACCGCCGTTCCGCTCGGCATCATCTCCGCGAAGCGACGCAACGAGCCGACGGACCACGTCTCCCGCGTCGTGGCCCTCTTCGGCGTCAGCACACCCTCCTTCTGGATCGGGCTGATGCTCATCATCATCTTCTCGTTCTGGCTGGACTGGTTCCCGGCGACGAACATCATCCTCCCGTGGGTCGCGCCCGCGAGCGTCGACGGAGCCAGCAATCAGCTGGACGTGATATTCAAATCCATCCACCACCTCATCTTGCCGACCATCACGCTCGGAACACTGCAGATGGCGGCGTTCACTCGCATCGAGCGCTCCTCGATGCTCGAAGTGCTCGGCGAAGAGTACGTCAAACTGGCCCGCGCCTACGGCGTCAGCGAGACGACGATCGTGCGCAAGCACGCCTTCCGGAACGCGCAGCTTCCCCTCATCACGATCGTCGGCCTCCAGCTGACCAGCGCGCTGGGCGGCGCAGTACTGACCGAGACGGTCTTCTCCATCAACGGGATGGGTCGCCTCATCATCACGGCCATCCAGAATCAGGACTTCCAGCTCGTGATGGGGACGACGCTGGTGTTCGGACTGGTGTTCGTCATCGGCGTCATCCTGACGGACCTCTCGTACGCCTACGTGGACCCACGAGTCTCGTTCGAGGGTGAAGAATAATGTCGAACGCAACGAGCAGAACTGACGCAGACGAGAGCGGTCCCGAACAGCCAGAAGCCCGTGTCGGATTGCGCTACACCCTCTCGCAGGTGAAGCGCGACCCGACGGCGCTCGCCGGTCTGGGCGTCATCGCCGTCATGACGACCGTCGCGCTCATCGCGTTCGTCGACGGCATCGTCTTCGACATCCTCGGCGACTTCGAGACGTTCGCGAACATGGGTATCCACCAGTACGTGCTGGCGGAGACGGTCTGGGTGAACCCGGTGAACGACCCGGCCAACGCGCAGATTCTGCGCCCGCCGGTCTACCTGACGAACCAGCTCTACCCGAACGACCCCGGAACGTGGGCGCATCCGCTGGGGACCGACCACCGCGGCCGTGACATCTTCGCGCGCCTGTTCTACGGGACGCGCATCGCCATCACCGTCGGCATCGTCTCGACGGGCATCGCGATGATCCTCGGGATGCTCGTCGGCGCCATCGCCGGCTACTACGGCGGCTGGATCGACGACGCGCTGATGCGCGGGTCGGAGACGCTGTACGCCATCCCGTTCCTCGTGCTGGTCATCGCGTTCATGACCGCGTTCGGCCGCAACCTGACCTACGCGATGATCGGTGTCGGTATCGCCACCATCCCGACGTTCGCCCGCCTCATCCGCTCCCGCGTGCTATCGGTGCGCGAGGAGGACTACATCGAGGCGGCGCGGGCGGCGGGGGTCCGCGACCGCGACATCATCCTCCGGCACGTCATCCCGAACAGTTTCGCGCCCGTGCTGGTGCAGGCGACGCTGCAGGTCGGCGTGAACATCCTCATCATCGCCGGCCTGTCGTTCCTCGGCTACGGTGCGCAACCGCCGACGCCGTCGTGGGGACAGATGCTCTCGAACTCCCGGCAGTACATGCTGCCCAACCCGTGGTTCAGTATCTGGCCCGGCATCGCCATCCTGATCACCGTCGTCGGTTTCAACCTCATCGGTGACGGCCTCCGAGACGCACTCGACCCACGGATAAACAACTGATGAGCGAACCACTACTCAAAGTCGAGAACCTGAAGACGCAGTTCTTCACCGAGGAGGGGACCGTCCGCGCGGTGGACGGCATCTCCTTCGAGGTGAACGAAGGGGAACTCGTCGGCCTCGTGGGCGAGTCCGGCGCCGGAAAGTCCGTCGCGACGAGTTCGATAATGCGGCTCGTCGAGGACCCCGGCGAAATCGTCGGCGGGACGGTGACGTACAAGGGCAAGAAGCTCATCGACTTCGAGGAGGGGCCGGACGGCGAACTCCGGCAGTCCTCGGAGATGCTCTCCAACGAGCAGATGCGCAAGCAGATTCGGGGCAAGGAGATAGCGATCATCTTCCAGGACCCGATGGAGGCGCTGAACCCGGTGTTCAAGATCGGGGGACAGCTCCGCGAGTTCATCGAACTGAACCGCGACGTGACGAGCAAGCAGGCGAAGGAGATAGCCGTCGACATGCTCCGGGAGGTCGGAATTCCCGAGCCCGAGAAGCGGTACGAGAGCTACCCGCACCAGTTCTCCGGCGGGATGCGCCAGCGCGTCATCATCGCGATGGCGCTCGCCTGCGAACCGGACCTCATCATCGCCGACGAACCGACGACGGCGCTGGACGTGACCGTCGAGGGTCAGATTCTGGACCTCGTCGAGGACCTCCAGCAGAAGTACAACACGTCGTTCGTCTGGGTCACGCACGACCTGGGCGTGGTCGCGGAGATCTGCGACCGCGTGAACGTGATGTACCTCGGCGAGATCATCGAACAGGCGGACGTGGACGACCTGTTCCACAAGACGCGTCACCCGTACACGGAGGCGCTCTTGGACTCCATCCCGCGACCCGACCAGAGCGTCGAGGAACTCAACCCGATAAAGGGCGTCATGCCCGAGGCGATCAATCCGCCGTCGGGCTGTCGGTTCCACACGCGCTGTCCCGAGGCCCGGACCATCTGCAAGGAGGTCCGACCGGCGTATCAGGACGTGAGCGACCCCGGCGACTCCTCGCACATGGTCTCGTGTGTGAAGTACGAGAACGTCGGCTACGACGACGCCGAACCGCTTGAGACCGAGGCCACCGGCGCGTTCAGCGGCGGACTCGTCGAAGCACGAGGTGACAGAGAATGAGCAAAGGAATGGTGACGGAGAGTTCGGACGGAGTCGGCTTCGGGGAGACGCTCCTCAAAGTCGAAGGGTTGACCAAGTACTTCAGTCAGGGCAGCGGCCTCATCGCGAGCCTGTTCAACGACGAGGAGGTGAAAGCCGTCGACGACGTGACGTTCGACATCGCGAAGGGCGAGACGCTCGGACTCGTCGGCGAGTCCGGGTGTGGCAAGTCCACGCTCGCACGGACCGTCCTCCGTCTCCTGGAGCCGACCGACGGCGCGGTGTGGTTCAAGGGCGACAACCTCGCGGAGATGAGCGGCGAGCAACTCCGCTCGATGCGCGAGGACATGCAGATGATCTTCCAGGACCCGCAGTCCTCGCTGGACCCCCGGATGAAGGTCGGTCCAATCGTCGAGGAGCCGATGAAGGCCCACGGCCTCTACAAGGGCGAACGCGAGGAACGGGCGCGGATGCTGCTGGAGAAGGTCGGCCTCGACCCCCAGCACTACAACCGCTACCCGCACCAGTTCTCCGGCGGACAGCGCCAGCGCGTGAACCTCGCGCGGGCGCTCGCCGTCAACCCGGACTTCATCGTCTGCGACGAACCCACGTCGGCGCTCGACGCCTCCATCCAGGCGCAGGTGCTGAACACGATGCGGGACCTCCAGGACGAGTTCGGTCTCACCTACCTGTTCATCAGCCACGACCTCTCCGTCATCCGGCACATCTCCGACCGCGTGGCCGTGATGTACCTCGGACAGTTGGTCGAACTCTCGGACACCGAAGAGCTGTTCGAGAACCCCCAGCATCCGTACACGAACGCCCTCCTGCAGTCGATTCCGGTGCCCGACCCACGGCACGGCGGTCAGCGCGGCGTCCTCGAGGGCGACGTGCCGTCTCCCATCGACCCGCCGTCGGGCTGTCGGTTCCGGACGCGATGTCCGCGACTCATCGCGCCCGACCAGTACGACCTGACGCTGGAGGAGTGGGACGACGTGAAGGCGTTCATGCGCGAGACGGAGCGTCGTACCTTGAACCGGAGGGCGAGGCGTCCATCCGCGAGGAGTTCTTCCCGAACGGGACGCCCGACGGAGAGGCGGGCTCGCTCGTCGAGACGAGCATCGACGACGTGCTGAACGACGACTGGGACGCCGCCGAGGACCGACTGCGAGAGTCGTTCGCGGAGCAGAGCATCTGCGCGAAGGAGGTTCCCTCCTACGAGGTCGAACCCGAACACGGGACGGACGTCCACTTCGCCGCCTGTCACCTCCACCGCGACGACATCGAGGGCAGCGCGAACGCCGACTGACCGGCCGTCCGGTTCGCTCTCGCTCGTCTCGAACGCGCGCTCGAACTCACATCTCGTCTTCCGCGTACGCCCGAACCGCGAGCGACGGCGTCAGCCGTCGATTCGTATCTCGGTGGTGTCCTCGGGCCGGTCGCCGTCGAGTGCGAGGTACGCGCCGATCTCGTGGACGCCGCGCGTCGGTTCGACCCACCGCGTCGGCGCGTCGCCGTCCCCGACGCGCTTGAACAGGCCGTTCCACGTCTGCGTGAAGACCTTGCGTTCGCCCGCCCGGAAGGTGAGTTTCGCGGGGCGCTCCGGGAGGTAGATTCGCTCGTCGCTGGCCTCCAGTTCGCCGTCCACGGTCCACCCCCAGAGCCGTCGCGTCGGCGTCTCGACGGCGACGGGCAGGGGCAACTGGTTCTCGACTTCGACCGTCAGTTCGACCGGGTCGCCGGGGGCGTACGTCTCCCGGTCCGTCCGGACCGACAGCGAGAGGGCACGTCTGACGACCGCTTGCGGGACGAACTTCCCGAGGGCGTCGGCTATCGGACTCTTGGTGTCGTCGAAGCCGTACCGGTCCTCCCGGTTCCCGACGGGGCCGTTCGCGGGTGGCATTGCTCGACCCGTCGGTAGGCCCGCGCGGCGTTTACCTCCGTCGGTCGCACGGTCAGTCGTCGCGCCGCAGGACGTACGCCGACACGGCCGCCCCGGCGGCCGCACCGGCGGCGAGACTGGGCACGTCGAGTCCGCGCACGACAGTCGAGAACGGGTACGCCTCGCGTTCGCGGAGCGTCGCCTCCGCGTCGGGCGACTCGGGGACGGTGACGACGTACTCGCGGACCTCGCCCGGACGGACCGTCGCCGTCACGGAGCGTTCGAGGTACGAGCCGTCGAGTCCGGCCGCCTCCGCGGTCAACTCGTACGTCGCGTCCCGTTGGCCGACGACGGAGACGCGGTAGTCGCCGGGCGGAGCGTCGTAGCGGTAGCGCATCGCGTACACGTCGGTCCGACTGCGGTCCATCTTCGCCGCCACGTTCCGACCGACCGTCCACCCGTCGGGCGCGACGACGGACAGCGACACGTTCGGCGAGGTGACGGAGAACCGCACCGCGCGTTCGAGGAGGTGCGAGAAGTCGTCGCCGTCGCTCTCGGCGGTTCGCTGCGGCGTCTGCACGTCGGCGTCCGCGCGGATGGCCCGGTCCCAGCGGTTGAAGACCAGACTGTCGAAGTCGGGGTGGCCGGTGAGCGGCGGCGTCCGGGTCGGTCGAACCGTCAGTCGCCGCCGGTAGCCGCGCTGGTACGCCCGGGCGGGCACGTTCGGGTCGTAGACGCGGAGTCGCGTCTTCGCGCCGTCCGCCTCGTAGTCGTACACCAGCACCTGATGCGACCGGCGGGTGGCGGTGTCCACGAGGGTGACCCCCGCCGTCCCGAACGCGTCGACGGCGGCGGTCAGCGCCGCCAGTTCCGCCTCGAAGTCGATTCGGTGCGGGCGGAGCATCCGGTGGCGACCCAGCCACGAGTGGACGTCGAGCAGTTGCGTCGACTGGTACTCGTCGATGTGCACGCCGATGGTCTCTCCGGACTCGCGGGGGGACTTCGGGCGCCGGAGCGACGCCGCGTCGTCGACGTCGGCGGGGAGCAGCGACGGGTTCTCGAAGAACTCCTGCGCGGAGAACGTCATGCCGTAGCAGTGGCCGTCCGTCGAGGACAACTGCGCGGCGGCGACGCGAATCTGCGAGGAGAGCAGTCCGACGAGGGCGTCGGGGAGTCTCGCGACGGGCGTGCCGAACAGGTCGGAGAACGGGCCTTTCCAGTCTTCCTCGACGCACTCGCGCACCTCTGACTTCGCGACGGCGCGGTGGTCGTGGGCGGGGTACGCCGGTTCGTTCCCACGCCAGTTCCGGAATCCGAACCCGTGCGTCGCGGGCGAGAACCCCTCGTCCTCGCGGGCGGTCGGGCGACGCCGGGGGCGGCGGCGGAGCGTCGCCGCCCCCGCGCCGAGACTGGCGAGGAATCCGCGGCGTCCGAGCTCCTCATCGAGCGTGTGTTCTGGTCGGACTAACTTGACCGTTTCCCGAACTGTGTGGCAG
>NZ_WPCD01000322.1:0-2228 GCF_009741955.1 Halogeometricum sp. CBA1124
GCGAGTTCCTCGGCGGCGGACTCGTCGCGACGGTCGCCGTACAGCACCCGGTCGCGGATGACGAACGGCATCGACCCCACCTGCGCGGTGTGGAGGTCGACCAGCGCGTCGGCCGACGCCGCGAACGCCTCGTACAGGCGTTCGTCGATGCGTTCCTGAACGCTCGGCGGCCGCGAGGACGTGGACTCGGGGTCGGGGAAGTAACGGTTCGGGTCGTCGTCGCCGTAGTACGACCGGCGGTCGTTCCGCCGGAGACCCGCCGGGTTGACGACGGGGACGCAGACGACCGTTCCCGAGAGGAGGTCCGCCAAGTCGTCCCGCATCGCGTCCTGCGCGACGGCGACGCCGGTGGCCTCGTCGCCGTGGACGCCGCCGGTGAGCCAGAGGGTGGGGCCGTCGGCGTCGCCCTCGGCTATCACCACGGGGAGTCGTTCGCTCCCGCCCGTCGGGAGGTCGGTCACCTCGAACCAGCCGCTGACGACCGCGCCGGATTCCGATTCGACGCTTCCTACGTGCATGTCTCGGTCTCTGCGGGCACGGGCAAAAGTCGTCGGATACCGGTGTTCCCGTCGCCGCGTCGGGCCACGCGAACCGGCGTCGGGTCGCGGGTGAAAGTGCGTTCAGACCAGCACGCGTTCGAGAGAGACGACTTCGCCCGACTCGGCGTCGGGGTCGCCGACCAGTCGGCCGAGGCAGACCGCCGCGTCGTCGGGCGTGACGCAGGCGACGAGCGACCCGCGTTCGGCGTCGTCGGCATCGAACACGCCGGGCGCGTACACCGGTGCGCCCTCGGCGACCTGTTCGGCCGCGGAGTGAGCGATGGTGACGTGCGGGAGGTGCGTGAGGGCGCGTTCGGCGGGCGCGACCACCTCGCGGAGGAGGCTCTCGTCGCCCGCCTCGGCGAACGCGAGGGCGTCCGCGAGGTCGTACAGCGTCACGAGATCGGTGTCGTCGAACGGGTCCGTCGCCGTCCGGCGGAGGTTCCCCATGTGCGCGCCGGTGCCGGCCGCCAGCCCGATGTCGTGACAGAGCTTCCGGACGTACGTCCCGCTCTCGCAGCGAATCCGCAGGAGGGCCTGCCGGTCCCGAACCTCCAGCAGGTCGAGTTCGTACACCTCGCGCGACCGGAGGCGGCGGGAGACGGCGCTCTTTCGGGGCGGTTTCTGGTACACTTCGCCCTCGAACTCCGCGACGACGCTCTCCAAGTCCGACGGCGCGGGCTTGTGGAGTTCCAGCACCGAGATGTACTCCTTAGAGCCTTCCAGAAACACCTGCGCCATCCGGGTGGCGTCGCCGAGGAGCATCGGGAGACAGCCGGTGACCTTCGGGTCGAGCGTGCCGGCGTGCGCCGCCTGTTCGACGCCCGCCATGTCTCGGACCCACGCGGCGACCTGGTGCGCCGACGGACCGGGGGGTTTGTCGAGGTTGACGACGCCGAACGAGAGCAGGTCCGCGAGCGAACGGTCGTGGGGTGGGTCGCGAAGGTCGGTCACGGTTCAGAAGTCGTACTCGACGCCCTCGACCGGGAACTTCCCCTCGTCGTCGTCGGGGTCGTACGCCTCGACGGCGGCGGTCAGGATGTCCGGCACGTCCTCCTCGCTCCACCGCGCCGTGTTGAGCGTCACGTCGTAGATGCCGAGGTCGGTGATGTCGATGCTGTAGTACTCCTCGTAGCGCAGGGCTTCGCTCTCCTCGCGGGCGTGCGTCTCCTCGCGGGCGGTGTCGAGCGACTTGTCCTCCCGCGCGGCGATGCGCTTCGCGCGCACGTCGAGGGGCGCGTCGAGCCACAGGCGGATGTCGGCGGCGTCGCCCGCCAGCCACCCGGCGAGGCGCGATTCGAGGAGGACGTCGTCGCGTTCCAGAGCGATGGTGCGGAGGCGACGGTCCAGGTCGCGGTCTATCTGGTCGTCCTCCTCGGCGAGTCTGTTGAACTCGACGGCCGTCATGTCGCGTTCGGCGGCGAGTTGTCGGAAGATGTCGCCGCCGGAGATGTGTTCGAGGCCGAACGCCTCGGCGAGTGTGGCGACGGTCGTACTCTTTCCGGCACCCGGTGGACCGGAGACAGTCAGCAACATAGAGACTCTCGGACGGTACGGCTAAAAGAGGTTGTCTTTACCGACGAGTGTGCGGGGCGGTACCGCACGGAGGGCGGCGGCGGAGCGAGACGGTCCGCGGCGTCGAATACCTCCGACGCCGTCGGGCGGTGCGGCGTCGAAAACCTCCGACGC